>NZ_DKJS01000061.1:0-66874 GCF_002455205.1 Lysinibacillus sp. UBA6686
TTGACCCACGTAAAGAACGTATTGCGGTTGCTGAAGCTCGTAAATTAAACATCCCTCTAGTAGGTATTGTTGATACAAACTGTGATCCAGATGAAATCGACTACGTAATCCCTGCTAACGATGATGCTATTCGCGCTGTTAAACTTTTAACTGCTAAAATGGCTGACGCTTTAATCGAGTCAAAACAAGGTGAAGAGGAAGCTCCAGCTGTAGAAGCTGCTGCTGAGTAATTCACGTTTACAAAAAGGTGATAAGTGGCTCAAAACCCTTATCACCTTTTTTAGAACCTATCATTAAAACTTTGTTCAACCAATTTGAGGAGGAAACACTAAATGGCAAACATTACTGCACAATTAGTAAAAGAATTACGCGAAAAAACTGGCGCTGGTATGATGGATTGTAAAAAAGCGTTAGTACAAACTGATGGTAACTTAGAAGCTGCTATCGACTTCTTACGTGAAAAAGGTCTATCTTCAGCTGCTAAAAAAGCTGACCGTATCGCTGCAGAAGGTACAACTTATATTTTAGAACAAGGTAACGAAGCAATTATCCTAGAAGTAAACGCTGAAACAGACTTTGTTGCAAAAAACGATAAATTCCAAGTATTAGTTGCTTCTTTAGCAGAACAATTACTTGCTGCTAAACCAGCATCAGTTGAAGTTGCATTAGAGCTTACAAATGCTGAAGGTGTAAAAATTGTTGATCAAATTTCAACAGCAGTTGCAACAATTGGTGAAAAAATCACACTTCGTCGTTTCGAAGTGAAAACAAAATCTGATGCTGATGCATTCGGTTCTTACTTACACATGGGTGGTCGTATTGGTGTATTAGTAACTTTAGAAGGTTCTACAGATGCTTCTGCTGCAAAAGATGTTGCTATGCATATCGCAGCAATCAACCCAACTTATGTTTCTCGCGAAGAAGTTTCTGCTGAAGAGGTTGAACGTGAGCGTAAAGTATTAACTGAACAGGCACTTAACGAAGGTAAACCAGAAAACATCGTTGCTAAAATGGTGGAAGGTCGTCTTGGTAAATATTTCGAGGATGTTTGTTTACTTGACCAAACATTCGTTAAAAACTCTGACCAAAAAGTGCGTGATTTCGTTGCATCAACTGGTGGTTCAGTAAATGGTTTCGTACGCTATGCTGTAGGTGAAGGTATCGAAAAACGTGAAGATAACTTCGCTGAAGAAGTTATGAGCCAAGTTAAAGGTAACTAATTAGCTGCATTTGATCCTAATCAAATAATATCTAGATTTTCTAGACAAAAAATGGGGAACACAATTTAACGTGTTCCCTATTTTTCCGAAGAGAGCGAAAAGAAGGATATAATTTTCTATTCTGCCTTATTCACAACTAGTAATTATTGTAATATATACTATAATGGAAAAGGGAATAGAGATGTTTTAAATAAAGTCTGACGGAGGTTTACAATGAGTGTGCCACAATATAAACGAGTAGTTATAAAATTAAGTGGTGAAGCGTTAGCAGGAGAAGCGGGCTTCGGTTTATCACCAAAAATAATCAAGGCTGTTGCAGAGGAAGTAAAAGAAGTAGTAGATCTTGATGTAGAAGTTGCTGTTGTTGTAGGTGGCGGTAATATATGGCGTGGAAAAATCGGTAGTGAAATGGGAATGGATCGTGCGGCAGCCGATTATATGGGAATGCTGGCAACGGTTATGAATTCTTTAGCATTACAAGATGCACTTGAAAAATTAGGCATTGAAACACGTGTCCAATCTTCTATCGTGATGACACAAGTAGCAGAACCATATATTCGTCGTAAGGCAGTTCGTCATTTAGAGAAAAAACGTGTGGTTATTTTTGCAGCAGGTACAGGTAACCCATTCTTTTCAACTGATACGACTGCAGCATTACGTGCAGCAGAAATCGATGCAGATGCGATTTTAATGGCTAAAAATAATGTAGATGGTGTTTATTCTGCAGATCCAAAAGTAGATACAACTGCCATTAAATACGATACACTCACATACTTAGACGTTATTCAACAAGGCTTACAGGTAATGGATTCAACAGCTTCTACTTTATGTATGGATAACGATATTCCGTTAATTGTCTTCTCAATTACAGAACAAGGTAATATTAAACGTGCCGTACTAGGCGAGAAAATTGGAACAGTTGTTAGGAGGAATGCATAATGGCTAAACAAGTATTAGAACAAGCTAAAGAAAAAATGAACAAAACAATCGCAGCTTTCAGTCGTGAATTATCATCAATCCGTGCAGGACGTGCAAACGCATCTTTATTAGACCGCATTACGGTTGATTATTATGGTGCACCAACCCCGATTAATCAGCTTGCAGGTGTATCTGTACCAGAAGCCCGTTTATTAGTGATTACACCATATGATAAAACAATTCTAGGTGAGATCGAAAAAGCAATAATGAAATCAGATATTGGTATTACACCANNCCGTTTAATGATTCCTGCTTTAACAGAAGAGCGTCGTAAGGATCTTGTGAAGCAAGTGAAAAAAGAGGCAGAGGATGCAAAAATCGCTGTACGTAACGTTCGTCGCGATGCCAATGACGATCTAAAAAAACTTGAAAAAGCTGGCGAAATCACAGAGGATGATCTTCGTGGCTACGGTGAAGATATTCAAAAATTAACAGATGAATTCATTGTAAAAGTTGATCAAGTAGCGAAAGAAAAAGAAAAAGAAATTCTAGAGGTGTAAGCAGACGCTTTACATATCTAAGATGGAACTTTTTGAGGAGATGAAGGCGTCCTATACATATCAGGACGTCTTTTCTCTTTACAATTAAATCTATATGTATCAGAGTAATGGAATTTTATACATTCAAGCTTTAATTGTTTTAGAGTGAATACCTTTCATCTATTTTTGCTTTCTTTTTAGATTAAGAAGAACTGATCTTTACTTGAAACGGACACAAAAGTGAGGATTGCATTAAAAAACCTTACTTTTAAGTAGTTCTAAATGAAGCTTGTTCCTACATAGTCAATTTAGAGGGAAAAAAAAGACAAAACATGCTTTTGTTTGTTATGATAGGTTAGTATACGTCCGATTAGTTGTAGTGGGGGAGTTAGCATGTTTAAAAAGCTATTAGGTAAACAAATAAATATGGATACACTATCATTGGGGGAACGTGTTGCCCTTGCTAAAAGCGAGCCAATTCCTGCCCATGTTGCGATTATTATGGACGGAAATGGACGGTGGGCTAAAAAACGCGCGATGCCACGTGTTGCCGGGCACCATGAAGGTATGAAGACGGTACGAAAAGTCACTAGATTTGCGTCAGATCTTGGAATAAAGGTTCTAACAGTGTATGCGTTCTCTACAGAAAACTGGAAGCGTCCAAAAACAGAAGTCGATTTTCTTATGCGTCTACCTGTTGAATTTTTAGGGTCCTTTTTACCCGAAATGATGGAACGTAATGTACGTGTGGAAATGATTGGAGATCCTGCTTTATTGCCCGCACATACACAGAAAGCATTGTTTGAGGCGATGGAGGAAACGAAGCATAATACAGGGTTAATTTTAAATTTTGCCTTGAATTATGGAAGTCGTTCTGAAATGGTCAATGCAATGAAAACGATGCTTCAAAAAGTGCAAGATGGACAATTAACATTACAAGATATAACAGAAGAATGTTTAACATCTCATTTGATGACAGCTCATTTACCAGAGCCGGATTTATTAATTCGTACAAGCGGTGAGGTACGATTAAGTAACTTTATGCTATGGCAGCTCGCCTATACAGAATTTTGGTTTACAGATACATTGTGGCCAGATTTTAGCGAGGAAACCTTATTGGAAGCGGTGGAAAATTATCAGAAACGTAATCGCCGTTACGGTGGGTTGAAGGGAGAAGAAACAACTTGAAACAAAGAATCATCACAGCAATAATTGCAGCTGCGCTTTTTATTCCATTTGTTATTTATGGAAATGCACCATTTACTCTACTAGTGCTTGCAATGGCTGTTGTCGGCTTTTATGAAATACTGAAAATGAAAGGTATTTCACTTTTTTCAGTGCCTGGTATTTTAGGGCTACTTATTTTACTGTTACTTGTTATACCTAACGGCTGGTCAGATAAGGTAGTAGATGCAATTGGCTACTCCTCTAATTTAATGGTTGTGTATGGCATCGTTATGCTATTGCTGATATATGTCGTTCTTGTAAAAAATAAAATCACATTTGATGAAGTGGGTTTTATTTTATTAGGTGCGTTTTACGTGGGCCTTGGCTTCCATTATTTAGTTGAGACAAGAAATGAAGGGCTTGTATATGTTGTCTATTGTTTACTAATTGTTTGGACGACTGACTCAGGAGCATATTTTGTTGGAAGAAAGCTAGGTAAAAATAAGCTATGGCCAGAAATTTCACCGAAAAAAACGATAGAAGGGTTTATAGGCGGAATTGTAATTGCAGTAATCTTTGCTGTAGGGATGCAGGCAATCTACCCATTTGCCAATGGCTACATCTCACTTATTTTCATCACAATTTTTGCATCCATCATCGGGCAAATGGGTGATTTAGTGGAATCTGCCATAAAGCGTCATTTTGATGTGAAGGATTCAGGAACTATATTACCTGGGCATGGCGGAATTTTAGATCGCTTTGATAGTCTATTATTTGTAGTGCCGCTATTACACTTTTTGCATTTTTAAGGAATTAAAGCCATCTAGTTGAATGGTAATGTAGTTTTTCATTTGTTAGAGAGAAAAAGGGGACAATTTGTCGTGAAAAAAATTAGTTTACTTGGTGCAACTGGGTCCATTGGTTGGCAAACCTACGATATCTTAAAGGAACAACGTAATGATTTTCAGCTAGTTGCATTTTCTTCAGGGAAGAATATCGAAAAAACGCGTGAAATGATTGAAACTTTGAAGCCAGAGTTGGTATCTGTTCAGCTAGAAGAGGATGCACAGACATTAGCGAAAGAGTATCCTCAAATCCAATTCTCATTTGGAGAAAAGGGACTTGTTGAGGTGGCTACACATCCTGATTCTACTGTTCTTGTTAATGCTGTTCTTGGTAGTGTTGGTCTAGAGTCGACATTAGCCGCAATTCGAATGGGAAAAACAGTTGCCATTGCTAATAAGGAAACACTTGTAACGGCTGGCCATTTAGTGATGGCAGAGGCAAAGAAATACAATGCTAAAATTTTGCCAGTTGATAGTGAGCATTCCGCAATCTTTCAGTCAATGAATGGCGAAAATCCAAAAAATGTTGAACGTTTAATCATTACAGCCTCTGGTGGTAGCTTCCGTGATAAATCACGTTCGGAATTAAAGCATGTAACCGTTGCCGATGCACTCAAACATCCAAACTGGTCAATGGGTGCGAAGATTACCATAGATTCGGCTACAATGATGAATAAAGGGCTAGAAGTCATAGAAGCACATGTCCTATTTGATATGCCTTATGATAAAATTGATGTACTTTTACATAGAGAAAGTATTATTCACTCTCTAGTTGAGTATCATGATACTAGTGTCATTGCACAGCTTGGTACTCCAGATATGCGTGTGCCTATCCAGTATGCCTTAAGCTATCCTGATCGTATGCCGTTGCATAACGGACAACGACTCAATTTAGCGCAGATTGGTCAGTTGCATTTTCAAGAAATGGATTTCGAGCGCTATCCAGCGTTGCGTCTTGCCTATGAGGCCGGACGTACTGGTGGTACGATATTGACAGCAATGAATGCGGCAAATGAGGCGGCAGTTGCAGCCTTTTTACAAGGGAAAATAACATTCCTAGAAATCGATGAAACAATCGAGCGTGTGATGCAGGCACATAACAATATTTTAGTGCCAGATTTACAGACAATTTTACAGGTAGACGGTGAAACAAGAAAAACAGTGTTAGACATGGTAAAATAACAAAAGTAAGATTACGTTAACTATTCACTTTTAAAGGTGGGGTATTATGCAAACAGCCATTGCATTTATATTAATATTTGGCCTGCTCGTATTCTTCCATGAACTTGGTCACTTCCTGTTTGCGAAACGCGCAGGAATTATGGTTCGTGAATTTGCTATCGGTATGGGTCCAAAAATTTATGGAAAAACACATGGTGAAACAATCTATACGGTACGACTTTTACCAATTGGTGGTTACGTTCGTATGGCTGGTGATGACATGGATGGTACTGAATTGTCACCTGGATACCGTGTAGGACTTGTTGTTGATGAAGATAATCGTGTTAAAAAAATTATTTTCAATCAAAATAATAAGCAGTTACCAGACTTATTATTTTTAGAAGTTGAACGAGCTGATTTAGAAAAGGATTTATTTATTGAAGGCTATGATGAAGAAGAGAATTTAGTACGTTATAGTGTGACAAGGGATTGTATTCTGGTCGAAAATGGAAAAGAAACATTAATCGCACCATATGACCGTCAATTTAACGCTAAAACAGTGGGACAGCGTGCCATGACAATCTTTGCGGGACCATTGTTTAATTTTATATTAGCATTTTTTATTTATTTAATGATTGGTTTATTAAATGGTGTACCTACAAATGAGCCAATTATTACTGAAGTAGTAGAAAATCACCCAGCGGCACAGGCGGGCATTATCGCAGGTGACAGGGTGAAATCAATAGATGGACATGCTGTTGAGACTTGGCAGGATTTAGTTTCCATTGTACAAAGTCGACCTGGTAAGACGATTAATGTTACAGTTGAGCGAGAAGGAACAATGGAAAATCTTACGATGACAGTAAAAGAAGTGAAAGAAGAGAACGGTGAGACATATGGTCAAATTGGAGTGACAAGCCCAAAAGTCCACAACCCATTAAAAGCTGTCGTCTATGGTGCTCAAGAAACATATAAGATGACAATGCGTATATTTGAATTACTGGGAATGCTTATTACCGGTCAATTTACAATTGATGCACTATCAGGACCTGTTGGAATTTACAAAACGACAGAGACTGTTGCCACATGGGGAATCTTTGCTTTAATGAACTTTGCAGCCATGTTGAGTATTAATCTAGGCATCATGAATTTATTACCACTTCCTGCTCTTGATGGTGGTCGCCTATTATTCTTTGGCTTTGAGGCAGTAAGAGGTAAGCCAATTGATCGTCAAAAAGAAGGTATGGTCCATTTTGTAGGGATCGTTCTATTAATGATCTTAATGGTTGTCGTCACATGGAATGATATCCAACGATTCTTCTTTTAGTGAAGAAAGGTTAACGTTTTGACATTATGCCTATACGTAATTGTTACGTCAAGGCAAATATGGATGAAAAACATAGCTTTGAGCGCAATTTATTTGAAACATTGCGTTCAAAGCTAAATTTGTTTATGCTAATTAGAGTATAAACATATTTATCTTCATTCAGCAGAAGACTTCCACCTCTACAAGTGGTGAGATGAATGCGGTTTTGGTTCTTTTCAGTAGGTGACCAAACATCTGCTGAATGAAGATAAAGCCTCTGGCGGATGTCACGGATTTTCAAAGAAATATATATAAGGAACCCAAAATCTTCGCATCCTGCGAAAATGGCTAACTGACCTGCATCGTTAAAAACGCCACGTCCTGTGTCATTACCGAAATGACCGCCCTCGTGCAGGCCCTCGTGCAGGACTAAGCACAATTCAAAATCCGAACGTAATTACGCCAAGGCGAAATTGATGAAAAAAGGTGGAACACTGAATGAAGCAAAGTAAAACATTTATCCCAACGCTACGTGAAGTACCTGCTGATGCAGATGTAAAATCACATAAGCAATTACTACGTGCAGGGTTTATTCGTCAAAATACAAGTGGGGTATACTCGTATTTACCGCTTGCAAAACGTGTATTATCAAAAATTGAAAATATTATTCGCGAAGAAATGGAAGCCATTAACTCTATCGAACTGTTAATGCCTGCATTACAATCTGCGGAGCTGTGGCAGGAGTCTGGCCGTTGGGAAAAATACGGTCCAGAATTAATGCGCTTGAAAGATCGTCATGATCGTGACTTTGCATTAGGGCCTACTCATGAAGAGGTCATTACGACTCTTGTACGTGATGAAATTAAATCTTATAAAAAATTACCGTTAACCCTATATCAAATTCAAACAAAATTCCGTGATGAAAAACGTCCTCGCTTTGGATTATTACGAGGTAGAGAGTTTATTATGAAAGATGCTTATTCATTCCATGCATCACGTGAAAGCTTAGATGAAACATATGATGATATGTATCGAGCATACTCTAATATTTTCTCTCGTCTAGGTTTAAATTATCGTGCGGTTATTGCGGATGCTGGTTCCATCGGTGGGAAGGGTACACATGAATTCATGGTATTATCAGAAATTGGTGAGGATACAATTGCCTACTCTGACACATCTGATTATGCTGCGAACATTGAAATGGCAGAAGTAGTAGTAGATTATCAAGCATCAGACGAAGCTTTAAAAGACCTTGAAAAAGTAGCAACACCGGATCAAAAAACAATTGAGGAAGTATCTGCTTTCTTAAATATTGAAGCTTCAAATGTGATTAAATCATTAGTATTTGATGTAGATGGTGAATTAGTCGTTGTACTTGCACGAGGAGATCATGAAATAAACGATATCAAACTGAAAAATGCTCTAGAGGCTGGCTCAGTTGAACTTGCTAGTGAAGCAGCAATCCAAGACCTATTAAGCTGCGGAGTGGGTTCTATCGGTCCAGTTAAATTACCAGTAGATGTCAAGGTTGTTGCAGATAATGCAATAAAGTCTATCCGTAATGGAGTAGCGGGTGCAAATGAGGATGGGTTCCACTTAATCAATGTAAATCCAGAGCGTGATTTTGCAGTTAATAATTATTTAGATATTCGCTTTATTCAAGAGGGTGATCCATCACCAGATGGACAAGGTATTATCAAATTTGCAGAAGGCATAGAGGTTGGTCATATTTTCAAATTAGGGACTACTTATTCTGCAAAAATGAATGGTACTTTCTTAGACGAGCAAGGGAAGGCACAGCCATTTATTATGGGCTGCTATGGTATTGGTGTTTCACGTATTTTAGCTGCTGTGGCTGAGCAATTCCAAGATGAGAATGGTTTCGTTTGGCCAACTCAACTAGCGCCATATGATATTCATGTTGTACCTGTAAATACAAAGGATGAAACACAGGTAGCCCTAGCAGATGAGCTATATGGCTTATTAAAGTCCTACCGCTATGATGTGCTTTTGGATGATCGTGCTGAACGCGCTGGGGTTAAATTTGCTGATGCAGATTTAATTGGATTACCTGTGCGTGTAACAGTTGGTAAAAAAGCAACTGAAGGTATCGTTGAAGTCAAGTTCCGTCAAACAGGTGAAACATTTGAATGGAAAAAAGAAGAGGTTATTGATCGCTTAAATGAATTTTTCCGTAAAAACTAATTTAAACAAAGGTGTAAATCCTTCCAATAGAGGCTGCCCTTTAACTTCTTTCAGCAGAAGTCTCCCACCTCTATAGGTGGTGAGATGAATGCGACTTTAAGCTATTTTTCAGAGGGTGTCCAAACACCAGCTGAAAGAAGTTAAAGCCTCCTGAGGATGTCACGGAATCGAAAAGGAGTTCTTTATGTAAGCACAAAGCCGATTCCGGACGCAATTATGCCGAGGCATAATTGATTTTTGATAAGATAGTAGTAAAGAATTCGCGACACTTCTGCGGGACAATGAACCAATCAAGCAATAAAACAGATACCAATCAGTATTTGTTGTTGTTTGTAGATCGCCCGTAGAGAGGGTGCGAATTTTTTTCTTCAATTTAGATTGTAGAAAGTAGGTGTTACTAAGTTGGAACAGCAACAAGAGGCAAGAACGAGGTTTCGGATGCTCTTGCAGCAACTAGAGTTAACAGATGATGTTTATATGTCCTTTTTTGAAGAAGGTGAATTATCACGTTTAACCGTTCACAAAAAAAACAGACTATGGCATTTCACCATAAAATTACGAGGAATACTTCCGTTTCCACTTTATCAACTTTTTCGTACACATTTAACAGAGAAATTTTCTGCTATTGCTCAGATCCATACAACATTTGAAACGGTAGAGAAGGACGTGACAGAAGAGCTTGTCCAGGCTTATTGGTTAACTGTAGTTGAACAAATAGATGAAATGGCGCCAACTCTTAAAAATTGTCTTGTATCTCAAATGCCAAACTGGAATGGTCAAAAGATTACTTTATCCTGCATGCAAGAAATGGAATTTATGATGCTAAAAACAAAGTATGCAGAAAAGCTTTCTACGAGCTATAGTCAATTCGGTTTTCCAACAATGGCTGTAGACTTTGTGTTACAGGATGAAACAGAAGAAATGATTGCAGCACAGGAAGCTTTTATGGAGCAGAAGCGCTTGGAGGAAGCTGCATTAGCCCAACAAGCGATACAAGATTATCAAAAACGTGAGCAGGAGAAGAAAGACAATCCAGCCATGGCGAACCTTGGCGATCGTCCATTCCAATTGGGCATGCATATTAAAGATGATGAGATTATGGAGATTAAACGCATTGTGGAGGAAGAGCGTCGGGTTATTATTGAGGGCTTTGTCTTTGATACGGAAATTAAGGAATTGAAAAGTGGTCGCTCATTATTACAAATTAAAATGACTGACTATACGGATTCTATCATTGTTAAAATGTTCTCTCGCGATAATGATGATGCCGAACTGATGCAACATTTGAAAAAGGGCATGTGGATAAAAGTTCGCGGCTCTGTTCAAACAGATACATTTATTCGGGACTTAATTGTGATGGCCAATGATATCAATGAAATCAAAAAAGAAACACGTCAGGACAAGGCACCAGAGGGAGAAAAACGTGTTGAATTACACTTGCATACACCAATGAGTCAGATGGACGCTGTTACTCCAGTTGATCGACTAGTGGGTCAGGCGGCAAAATGGGGACATCCAGCTGTTGCTATTACAGATCATGCAGTAGTGCAATCCTTCCCAGATGCGTATGCAGCAGGGAAAAAACATGGCATCAAAGTAATCTATGGTATGGAAGCAAATTTAGTTGATGATGGTGTGCCAATTGCTTATGCCTCTGAGCATCGATTATTAGCTGACGCTACCTATGTTGTATTTGACGTGGAAACAACAGGTCTTTCCACCGCTTACGATACAATCATAGAGCTTGCTGCAGTTAAAATTAAAGATGGACATGTGATTGATAAATACGAAAGCTTTGCCAATCCACACCATTCATTATCAGCGACCACCATTGAACTAACAGGTATTACAGACGATATGGTACGAAATGCACCAGAAGTGGAGCAAGTCATCAAGGAGTTCCATGCATTTATTGGAGATGGGATTGTGGTAGCTCATAATGCATCATTTGATATTGGCTTTTTATATACAGGCTATAAAAAATATGAGCTAGAGGATACCATTCATCCAGTTATTGATACGCTGGAGCTTGCCAGATTACTCTACCCGACGATGAAAAATCACCGTTTAAATACACTATGTAAAAAATTTAATATTGAATTAACCCAGCATCACCGAGCTATTTATGATACTGAGGCAACGGGTTACTTACTTTTACAGCTGTTAAAGGATGCAGATGAATTAAACATTAAATATCACGATGATTTTAATAAGCATGTCGGTGGTGGAGACGCTTATAAAAAAGGAAGACCTATGCACTGCACGATAATAGCAGTAGATAATGCTGGGCTTAAAAATTTATTTAAAATCGTCACTCACTCACATACAAAAACGTTCTATCGTGTGCCTCGTGTTACACGAGCGGTCCTAGAGCAATATAGAGAAGGTTTATTGATCGGATCTGGCTGTAGTAATGGTGAAGTATTTGAGACGATGATGAATAAATCACCAGAGGAAGCTGAGAAAGTTGCACGATTCTATGATTATATTGAGGTTCAGCCTAAGGCAGTGTACGCACCATTAATTGAGCGTAATATCGTTCGTGATGAATGGACACTTGAGGATATTATTCGAAAACTTGTAAAGCTTGGGAAGAAGCTTGATAAACCAGTTGTGGCAACAGGTAATGTTCATTATTTAGATCCGACAGATGGGATGTTCAGACAAATATTAATTGGTTCACAAGGTGGTGCCAATATTTTAAATAAATCAAAGCTACCTGAGGTTCATTTTAGAACGACGGATGAAATGCTCAAGGAATTTGACTTTTTAGGGCCAGATCTTGCGAAGGAAGTTGTTGTTACCAACTCTCAAAAAATTGCAGATATGATTGGTGATGTGAAGCCTATTAAAGACGATTTATATACACCTAAAATTGAAGGCTCGGATGATGAGGTAACCAATTTAACTTATGAAATGGCTCATCGCATTTATGGAGACGATTTACCTGAAATCGTGAAGGCACGTATCGAGAAGGAATTAAAATCGATTTTAGGTCATGGCTTTGGTGTAATTTATTTAATCTCTGCGAAGCTAGTGAAAAAATCACTAGCTGATGGTTATTTAGTTGGTTCCCGTGGTTCCGTTGGATCTTCGTTAGTAGCAACCTTTATGGAGATTACAGAGGTAAATCCATTACCACCTCATTATATTTGCCCAAATTGTAAGCATTCTGAGTTTTTTGATGATGGATCTGTTAGCTCAGGTTTTGATTTACCAAATAAAGATTGTACAGAATGTGGAACACCTTATAAAAAGGATGGACAAGATATTCCATTCGAAACATTCCTTGGTTTTAAAGGAGATAAGGTGCCTGACATCGATTTGAATTTTTCTGGTGAATATCAACCAAATGCCCATAACTATACAAAAGTTCTATTCGGTGAAGATTATGTATTTCGCGCTGGAACAATTGGTACAGTTGCTGAGAAAACAGCGTATGGCTATGTAAAGGGCTATGCAAGTGATAATAACCTGCATTTTCGTGGAGCAGAAGTAGATCGCTTAGTGCAAGGCTGTACAGGTGTAAAACGTACAACTGGACAACATCCCGGGGGAATCATCGTAGTACCAGATTATATGGATATTTACGACTTCTCCCCAGTACAATACCCTGCGGATGCACAGGATGCCGAATGGCGAACAACTCATTTTGATTTCCATTCCATTCACGACAATATTTTAAAACTGGATATTTTGGGACACGATGATCCGACTGTGATTCGGATGTTGCAGGATTTATCAGGTATAGATCCAAAAACAATTCCAACAGATGATCCAGTCGTTATGAAAATTTTTAGTTCCCCTGAATCTTTAGGTGTAACAGAAAAACAAATCGGCTGCAAAACAGGAACATTAGGAATCCCAGAGTTTGGTACTCGATTTGTGCGTCAAATGCTAGAAGATACAAAGCCATCCACTTTTTCAGAGCTTGTGCAAATTTCGGGGCTTTCCCATGGAACAGATGTATGGCTAGGTAATGCTCAGGAATTAATACAAAACGGTACATGTGTACTGAAAGAGGTAATTGGCTGTCGTGACGATATCATGGTGTATTTAATTTACCAAGGTCTAGAACCGTCATTGGCCTTTAAAATTATGGAATCCGTGCGTAAAGGGAAGGGATTATCTGATGAGTTTGAAGCAGAGATGCTTGCAAATAAGGTACCAGGCTGGTATATCGAATCGTGTAAAAAAATAAAATACATGTTCCCGAAAGCCCATGCGGCAGCTTATGTGTTAATGGCAGTACGTATTGCTTGGTTTAAGGTACACTTCCCAATCCTTTATTATGCAGCTTATTTCACAGTTCGTGCCGATGATTTTGACTTAATATCAATGGTACAGGGCTCACAAATGATTCGTGCCAAAATTGATGAAATCAATATGAAAGGCTTAGATGCTTCAACAAAAGAGAAAAACTTACTAACGGTTATGGAGCTTGCACTTGAAATGTGTGAGCGTGGTATGAGCTTCCAAAAGGTTGACTTATACCGTTCACAGGCTAGTGAATTTGTCATTGATGGTAACACATTAATCCCCCCATTCGATGCGATTCCTGGGCTTGGTACGAACGTTGCGAAAACAATTGTGGCGGCACGTGAGGAAGGCGAGTTTTTATCGAAAGAAGACTTACAGCAACGTGGTCGTGTATCTAAAACATTAATTGAATACATGGATCAACTGGGCTGTTTAGAAGGCATGCCAGATGCTAATCAGCTATCACTATTCTAATGATTACGTTAGTTTTTATGACAAACTAATGGACATTTTCGAATTCCAGACACATTTATAATGTGTCAATGATGTCTAGAATAAGGAAATTTGCATTGTGCTGTAAACTGTGCTATTCTTATGGTAATAATTTGTTGATAATTTTCCAGCAAAAGAGTGGGGCCTTCCCGCTCTTTTCTGTTGTTATACCGTAGCAAAACAAATTTTTGACTAACAGCAGGTAAGACCGTAAAATTTCACCAAATCAATGGTGGAATTTCTGTTTTATTATGGTTCATTATAGGATTTCGTAATGAATCGTTATTACGCTAGAATTTAATAGATACAGGAGGCAACAATGAGCAAAGTACCATCTTTAATTGAAGAGCTCGCTAATCCAATTGTAGAAGAGTTAAACCTTGAGTTAGTGGATATCGAGTTCGTAAAAGAAGGGCGTAACTGGTTTTTACGTGTTTATGTCGATACACCTGAAGGCGGAATTGACATTGACCAATGTGCTCAAGTAAGTGAAAGACTTAGTCTACTATTGGATGAAAAGGATCCAATTACACAAAACTATTATTTAGAAGTTTCTTCACCTGGAGCAGAACGTCCACTAAAAAAAGATGCTGATTTTGAAAAAGCGATTGGTAAATTTATTTACGTAAAGACCTATGAGCCCATTAAGGACATGAAGGAATTCCAAGGCTACTTAACGTCATACAATGAACATACATTAGTGATGGAAGTACGTATTAAAACGCGCAAAATAACAGTAACCATTGAACAAGAAAAAATCGCATTGGCACGATTAGCCATCGATTTTTCAGCATAATGCATATTTAGGAGTGAAAACAAAATGAGTAGTGATTTGTTAGATGCGCTAACTGCGCTAGAAGAACAAAAGGGAATTTCAAGAGATGTGTTAATTGAGGCAATTGAAGCGGCATTAGTTACAGCTTACAAACGCAACTTTAATCAAGCACAGAATGTTCGTGTGGACTTAAATTTAGATAAGGGCTCTATTCGTGTCTTTTCACGTAAAGATGTTGTAGAAGAGGTTGAGGATGACCGCTTACAAATATCTTTAGAGGATGCCAAGGCTATCAACCCTGCTTATCAATTAGAAGATGTGGTTGAGCAAGAAGTGACACCTCGCAACTTTGGTCGTATTGCTGCTCAAACAGCAAAACAAGTCGTGACACAACGTGTACGCGAGGCTGAACGAGGCTTAATTTACGAACAATACGTAGACCGTGAAGACGATATTGTCACTGGTGTTGTTGAGCGTCTTGATGCTCGTAATATTTATGTAGGCTTAGGTAAAGTAGAAGCTGCTCTACCAGTCAATGAACAAATACAAGGTGAAAAATATCATCCGCATGATCGTATTAAAGTCTATATTACAAAGGTTGAGCGAACAACTCGTGGACCGCAAGTCATTGTGTCACGCACACATCCAGGGTTACTACGTCGATTATTTGAGATGGAAGTACCTGAAATTTATGAAGGTATTGTAGAAATTAAATCAATTGCTCGAGAAGCGGGAGATCGTTCAAAAATTTCTGTATATGCACATAATGAAGAAGTAGATCCAGTCGGCTCATGTGTAGGAGCAAAAGGTGCTCGTGTTCAGACTATTGTCAATGAATTAAACGGAGAGAAAATCGATATTGTTGAATGGTCAGAAGATCCAGTTGTTTTCGTGGCAAATGCTCTTAGCCCTTCAAAGGTTTTAGATGTGCAAGTAAACGAAGAAGAAAAATCTACAACGGTTGTCGTACCTGACTATCAATTATCTCTGGCAATTGGTAAGCGTGGTCAAAATGCACGTTTAGCTGCAAAGCTAACTGGTTGGAAAATTGATATTAAAAGTGAAACAGATGCCCGTGAGCTAGGTATTTATCCATCTGCTACAAGCACTTTCATTCCTGCTGAAGATGAAGAAAGTGATTTTGAGGATGTAGCAGTTGACTTATATCAAGACGACGAAGAATAAGTAAGAAAGGCCGTGTGACTAGTCTGCTGCCACTATTCAGTGGACGTTGAGGGCGTCGACTGAATAATGGCATTGTCTACCTTGTAAAAAGTTATGGTTTCTTAATCAGGACATGACTGAGGTAATGCGTGGCTAGTCCACCTCTTACGACAAGCTTCAGAGAGGAAAGGTGATTCTTATGGCTGTTAATAAAAAAATACCTCTTCGCAAATGTGTAGCTACCGGAGAAATGCTACCAAAAAAAGAAATGATTCGTGTTGTTCGTTCAAAAGAGGGTGAGGTAAGCGTGGATATTTCTGGAAAGAAATCCGGACGAGGTGCTTATGTCTCTAAATCAGAGGAGGCAGTTGAAATCGCTCGTAAGAAAAATGTTTTAGGGCACCAGCTTGATGTAAAAATACCTGAAGAAATATACGATGAACTACTATTGTTGATTCGTAGGGAGTCTATAATATGATCCAGCAAGCAGTGTTTAATTTGCTTGGAATCGCGGCAAGAGCCCGTAAAGTCATTTCAGGAGAAGAGTTAGTAGTAAAGGAAGTCCGCAATGGTAATGCTAAGCTTGTACTGCTTGCAAACGATGCTTCTAAAAACTCTAGCAAGAAAATTCAAGATAAATGCACGTACTACAACGTTGAGTATCATGTAATTGGTGATCGTTATGATCTAGGACATGCTACAGGTAAGGAGGCCCGAGTGGCTTTAGCTATTACCGATAAAGGTTTTGCAAGTAAATTGTCTAGTCTACTCAACGAAAAATAATCGGGGGTGAGCAGATGACCAAAATCAGAGTTCATGAATATGCAAAACAAGTGAATAAAACGAGTAAAGAGGTTATTGAAGCACTAAGTAAATTAAATGTGAGTGTAACAAATCATATGTCTATGTTAGAAAAAGACATTGTGTCAAAGTTAAACCAAACATTTAGTACATCAGGAAAAAAAGAAGTGAAACAACCTACTCAAAACGTATCACAAAGAACACAACCTAATGGACAACAAAAACCACAGCAATCGATGAAAAGGCAAGAAGGACAAAAGCAGCAATCTGCTACTTCTAAGCCTAGAGCAAACAATCAGCAACAAACGCATCAAAACTCAAATTCGTCTAACGAAAAATCTAAGAATACAAAAGGTAATCAAAATCGAAATATGACACAAAATAATAATAATAACAATAATAATAATAATCGTAGAGGTGGCGGTGGTTTTAACCAACGTCCAAAACCAGGAATTCATGGAGGCAAACGTCGCCATCCAAAAACACATCAACCATCAATACCAGTGAAACAAAAGGAATTACCAGAAAAAATTACGTTTGTTGAATCACTATCTGTTGCGGAATTAGCCAAAAAACTACATCGTGAACCATCAGAAATCATTAAAAAGTTATTTATGCTTGGTGTAATGGCAACAATTAACCAAGAATTAGATAAGGATGCAATTGAATTAATTTGCGCAGACTACGGTGTAGAAGTTGAAGAAGAAATCCGTGTGGATATTACGGATTTAGAAACACACTTCGAACAAACAGAAGAAGTAAACGAGGAGGAATTATCGGAACGTCCTCCAGTTGTAACAATTATGGGTCACGTTGACCATGGTAAAACGACATTATTAGACTCAATTCGCCATACAAAAGTTACAGCAGGAGAAGCTGGTGGTATTACACAGCATATTGGTGCCTACCAAGTAACTGAAGGCGACAAAAAAATTACGTTCCTGGATACACCTGGTCACGCTGCTTTTACAACAATGCGTGCACGTGGGGCAAAAGTAACAGACTTAACAATTTTAGTGGTAGCTGCAGATGATGGTGTCATGCCACAAACAGTAGAAGCTATTAACCACGCAAAAGCTGCAGAAGTACCAATTATTGTTGCTGTCAATAAAATGGATAAACCTTCAGCGAATCCTGATCGTGTAATGCAAGAATTAACAGAGCATGGTCTTGTTCCAGAGGCATGGGGCGGAGATACAATTTTTGTACCAATTTCCGCATTAAAAGGTGAAGGCATCGATACATTGCTTGAGATGATTTTACTTGTTGCAGAAGTTGGGGAATTAAAAGCAAATCCTAACCGCCTAGCTATAGGTACTGTTATTGAAGCACAGCTTGATAAGGGTCGTGGTTCTGTTGCAACACTATTAGTACAAGATGGCACACTAAAAGTAGGAGACCCAATTGTTGTTGGTCATACTTATGGGCGAGTACGTGCGATGGTAAATGACAAGGGGCGTCGTGTAAAAGAGGCTGGACCATCAACGCCAGTAGAAATTACGGGCTTAAATGATGTGCCGCAAGCTGGAGACCGCTTCGTTGTTTTTGAAGATGAAAAAACAGCACGTCAAGTAGGTGAAACACGTGCAATGTCTGCCATACAAGCACAACGCTCTGAAAAACAGCGCGTAACATTGGATAATCTATTTGAACAAATGAGCCAAGGTGAAATGAAAGAACTTAACCTTATCGTGAAGGCTGACGTTCAAGGTACTGTTGAAGCTATGGCTGCATCTTTAATGAAAATTGATGTGGAAGGCGTTAACGTAAAAATTATTCACACTGGCGCAGGGGCAATTACAGAGTCTGATATTTCTCTTGCTGCTGCATCAAATGCCATTGTAATTGGTTTTAATGTTCGTCCAGACGTTAATGCAAAACGTGCTGCTGAACAAGAAGGCGTAGATATTCGCTTACACCGTATTATCTATAAAGTAATTGAAGAAATTGAACAAGCGATGAAAGGTATGCTTGATCCAGAATTCGAAGAAAAAATTATTGGTCAAGCAGAAGTTCGACAAACAATTAAAGTATCAAAAGTTGGTACAATTGCTGGTTCATACGTAACAGAAGGTAAAGTAACGCGTGATTCTGGCGTACGTGTAATCCGCGACAATGTAGTAATTTTTGAAGGTGAATTAGATACACTTAAACGCTTCAAAGATGAAGTGAAAGAAGTTGCAAAGGGATACGAATGTGGTATTACAATTACAAACTTCAACGATATTAAAGAAGGCGATATTATTGAAGCCTATATTATGGAAGAAGTTAAACGCGTCTAATGATTGTCTACGCAGAGGTTGAATTCATCATTCAAACTGCCCATTCGTTAAAGGAAAAACGTGCTGTCCTACAGCGTATGATTACCCGCACAAAGCAAAAGTTTAATGTATCCATTGCGGAAATTGACCATCAAAATGTATGGCAGCGCACAAAATTAGCACTTGTTGCTGTTTCTTCTTCAAAAGAAGCGGCCGAGCGAGAAATTAATCATGCGCTTCATTTCTTACAGTCAAATCCGTCATGGGAACAGCTCAATGTGTGGCGAGATTATTTATAAGTAACAAAAGATAGCTGTGTCATTTATATGTTAAGATCATTCCACTACATCTAAAAGAGTAAGCACACTATCTGGAATCGAAATAGAGGTGACAAATTATGTCTCTACGCTCAAACCGTGTTGCTGAGCAAATGAAAAAAGAACTCGGTGATATTCTTGGCCGTAAAATAAAAGATCCGCGTGTTGGGTTTGTTACTGTTACGGGTGTTGAGGTAACAGGTGATTTACAGCAAGCGACTATTTATATTACAACTTTAGGCAATGAACGTGAACGAGAAGAAACACTAAAAGCTTTAGTAAAGGCCTCTGGTTTTATTCGTTCAGAAATCGGTTCACGTATCCGATTACGCCGTACACCAGAATTAATCTTTGAATTTGATTCATCGATTGAATATGGAAACCGTATTGATACATTGCTACGAGGTTTACACAAAGAATAAGTAAAAGATAAAGAGTCTGCCACATGCATATTCATGCAGGCAGGCTTTTTATTGTAGGAAAAATTGTTGATTTGGCAATTTTACAACAAAGAAGTTTTGGGAGGAGCTATATGAACGGTATTTTACCACTTTGGAAGGAACGTGGCATGACAAGCCATGATTGTGTTTTTAAATTACGAAAAATTTTACGCACAAAAAAAGTAGGACATACAGGTACACTTGATCCAGGTGTAGAGGGTGTTCTACCAATTTGTATTGGACAGGCAACAAGGATTGCAGAGTATTTAACAGATGCAGGAAAAACCTATGAAGCTATCATTTCTATTGGTCGAACAACGACAACTGAGGATGCAGAAGGTGAAACAGTTGAACAGAATACCAACATCAAGCAATTCACTCGAGGTCAATTATTAGAGGTGCTAGCTTCTTTAACAGGAGTCATTGAACAAACACCACCTATGTTTTCTGCGGTCAAAGTCAATGGTAAACGCCTTTATGAATATGCTCGTAAAGGGGAAACCGTTGAAAGACCGACACGTCAGGTGACAATTTATGCTTTAGAGCTTTTAGATGAGATCGAACTATATGAAGGACAAGAAATTACGTTTCCAGTTCGCATAGCTTGTAGTAAGGGCACATATATCCGCACATTAGCCGTACAAATAGGGGAAGCACTTGGTTATCCTGCACATATGCAAGAGCTTGTACGCACAGCCTCAGGCACATTTACACAAGAAAATTGCTTTACATTGGGACAGGTTGCTGAGCTGATGGAAGCTGAACAAATTGATAGATGTATTTTACCAGTTGAGTATGCATTAACAGACTTTCCATATATTGAAATTACTGCTGCTAATGAAAAAGAAATTTTCAATGGACAAGTGCTTCCGGCAGATACATTATTAAAGATACATGATAAAATTGTTTTTGGAATCAATGGGAAAGCAATGGCGGTTTATCAACCACATCCAACGAAGGAAGGGTTGATGAAACCACATAAAATGTTTCCGACGATAGAGTAGGAGGATTTTTGTATGGAGGTCATTCATTTAAAATACCCACATCAACTACAGCAACGAGAAAGCATGCAGCCTTATTCATTAGCAATTGGCTTTTTTGATGGTGTACATAGAGGGCATCAGGCAGTTATCAAGGCAGCGAAGGAAGAAGGAGACAAGCGTCAAATTTCGACTGCAGTGATGACTTTTGATCCACATCCTTCTATAGTTCTTGGTGGACGTAACGAAAAGGTTTTTTATATTACATTGCTACAGCAAAAATTGCAACTGTTTCAAGAACAAGGTGTGGATACGGTATTTGTCGTACATTTTACTTCAGATTTTGCCAAGCTTTCTCCAGCAGCCTTTATTGATACGTTTATCCGTGGATTAAATATTCAACATGTTACAGCTGGCTTTGATTTCTCCTTTGGTGCATTTGGAAAGGGCACAATGGAGGAGATGCATGCTTTGAGTAATGGCGATTATGGTGTGACGATTGTTGAAAAGAAAACGGATGATATTGAAAAAATTAGCTCTACACGAATTCGTAAACTTTTACAGGAGGGAGACATGGAAGCTGCAAGAATGCTGCTAGGTCGACCCTTTGAAATCGCAGGTATTGTTATACATGGTGATAAGCGAGGACGTACTATAGGCTTCCCTACTGCAAATGTTCAAGCACTAGAGGGGACTTATATTCCAGCAAGCGGTGTCTATGCTGTCCGTTTATTTGTACAAAATAATTGGTATGATGGCGTATGTAATGTAGGCTACAAACCAACATTTAAAGACCCAAATGATAAGCAATTATCTATTGAGGTTCATATACTAAACTTCGAAAAGAGCATCTATGGCGAAGAAGTACATGTTGCTTGGTATAAACGTATTCGAAGTGAACGTAAATTTGATGGTATTGAAGCATTAAAGGCACAAATTGAAAAGGATAAACAGGAAGCGATCGACTATTTTAATACTTTCCAACAATAACGGTTAAACATGGTCAATGTGCTGTGTTTTTCTGCTTCGGTATTTGAATAGAATTACGTTATCACTTGCTTGACCTTTTGATTTATGGTAACATTCATAAGTGCATAAATGCTTAACCTTAGCTCGGTATATCGATAACTCCAACGTGTACTGTGCTAATGGGGATTTATTATAATTTAGGAGGTCCATACAAATGGCTATTTCAAAAGAACGTAAAAACGAAATTATCGCTGAGTACCGCACTCACGAAAGTGACACTGGTTCACCAGAAGTACAAGTTGCAGTGTTAACAGAGGAAATTAATGCTCTAAACACACACTTACGTACTCACAAAAAAGATTTCCACTCTGAGCGTGGTCTTCTAAAAATGGTAGGTCGTCGTCGTCACTTATTAAAATATCTTCGTGAAACTGACGTACAACGTTACCGTGAACTAATCAACCGTTTAGGCTTACGTCGCTAATTTAAAAGCAGGATTGCTCCTGTTTTAGACTATAGACAACTTTGTTTGTCTATAGTCTTTTTTGTTTTTTAGTCAGATTAGTAATTAAAATTCTTGTCAACGATTAACGATATACAAAAATAGTACACTTGAAAAAGGAAATATTTAGCAACTAAATGGAGAGGTTATCAACACAACATAATGAGTTAGTCATAAAAGTTCTTATTCCCTGGAAAGAATTTTACTAGGGCTCAGGGTCAATTCATATGTTGCATTTTTACAATGGTCATGATCTTATTGGGTTGGACCGCTTCATCATGCCAATCATTTTTATTCTTCTGTGGCTATCTATGCTTAAACTTTACTATGTGCCTAACTTTCATTATACTAGAAAGATGTGGTATGATAACCTATTGTGTAAACCTGCATTTGAAAATAATGATTTATCCAATTATTTCCTATAAGGAAGGGTTATTTTAAGTCAAATTCATATAACAGAAGTATAAAAGTGCTTTTTCAATTAAATATAAAAATAAATCTTAAATAAATTGGCAATAATTGATTTTAAATGTATGATTATTTCATGAAATATTTTTTAGCATAGAACAAGCATTTTTGGTACACTTACTATTAGTACATACAGACGAAGTAAGTGTTTTTATAATAGAGAGGGGTTCATTGAATGAACGAGAAGAAAGTCTATTCCTACGAATGGGCTGGCCGTCCACTTGTAATCGAAGTTGGACAGTTAGCAAAACAAGCAAATGGAGCTGTATTAGTACGCTATGGCGATACTTCAGTACTTTCAACAGCAACAATGTCAAAATCACCAAAACCACTTGATTTCTTCCCATTAACAGTAAACTATGAAGAACGCCTATATGCTGCAGGTAAAATTCCTGGCGGCTTTATTAAACGTGAAGGTCGTCCATCTGAAAAAGCGATTCTTGCAAGCCGTCTAATCGACCGTCCTATTCGTCCGATGTTCCCAGATGGGTTCCGTAATGAAGTCCAAGTCATTTCAATGGTTATGTCCAATGATCCGAATTGTACGTCTGAAATGGCAGCTATGGTTGGTTCCTCATTAGCACTAGCTATTTCCGATATCCCATTCGATGGACCAATAGCAGGTGTACAGGTTGGCTATATTGATGGTGAATTCATCGTGAACCCAACAGTGGAACAATCAAATCATTCAACTATTCATTTATCTGTAGCTGGGAACAAAGATGCTATCAACATGGTTGAAGCAGGTGCACTTGAAGTTCCAGAAGAGATAATGTTAGAGGCCATTATGTTTGGTCATGAAGAAATTAAAAAAATTATTGCTTTCCAAGAGCAAATTGCTGCTGAGGTTGGAAAGGAAAAATTACCAGTAACATTATTTGAAATTAATGAAGCGATTCAAGCAGATATAAAGGCAGCTTGTGAGTCTGACATGCATGATGCCATTCAAACAGCAGAAAAACATGCTCGTGATGAAGCGATTCAAGCAGTAAAAGATCGTGTTATTGCTTCTTACGAAGAGCAAGAAGCTGATGATGAAACAATGAAGCAGGTTTATACAATTCTAGATAAGATGGTAAAGGATGAAGTACGCCGTCAAATTACAGAAGATAAAATTCGTCCAGATGGTCGTAAACTTGATGAGATCCGTCCACTTTCATCAGAAACGGGATTATTACAGCGTACGCATGGTTCAGCACTATTTACACGTGGACAAACACAAGCATTGTCAATTTGTACTCTAGGGGCACTTGGAGATGTGCAAATTATTGATGGATTAGGTGTAGAAGAATCTAAACGCTTTATGCATCATTATAACTTCCCTCAATTCTCAGTTGGGGAAACAGGACCGATTCGTGGACCAGGTCGTCGTGAAATTGGACATGGAGCGCTAGGAGAACGTGCACTTGAAGCAGTTATTCCAGATGAATCTGTATTCCCATATACGATTCGTTGTGTATCAGAAGTGCTTGAATCGAATGGTTCTACTTCTCAGGCTTCCATCTGTGCCTCCACGTTAGCAATGATGGATGCGGGTGTTCCATTAAAAGCACCTGTAGCAGGTATTGCAATGGGTCTTATTAAAAAAGGTGAGTATTACTCCATCTTAACAGATATTCAGGGAATGGAAGATCACCTTGGAGATATGGACTTTAAAGTTGCAGGTACAGCTAAAGGTGTAACAGCCCTACAAATGGATATTAAAATCGATGGATTATCCCGCAATATTTTAGAAGAAGCATTAACACAAGCTAAAATTGGGCGCATGCATATTTTAGATTCAATGCTTGCGACACTTGCTGAACCACGTGAAAAATTATCTGAATTTGCACCGAAAATTGTCATTGTGAAAATTAACCCTGATAAAATCCGTGATGTCATTGGACCAGGCGGTAAACAAATTAACAAAATTATTGAAGAAACTGGGGTAAAAATTGATACTGAGCAAGACGGTACAATTTACATCTCTTCTGCAGATGAAGAAATGAATGCACGTGCAAAACAAATTATTGAAGATATCGTACGTGAAGCAAAAGTAGGGGAGTACTACTTAGCGACAGTGAAGCGTATTGAAAAATTCGGTGCTTTCTGTGAAATCTTCCCAGGTAAGGATGGTTTACTTCATATCTCTGAAATCCAAGAGGAACGTACAAAGCAGGTAGAAGATGTTTTAAAACTTGGTGATCAATTACTTGTAAAAGTGATTGAAATCGACAAGCAAGGACGTGTGAATTTATCTCGTAAAGTTGTTATTCAAGAGGAAAAAGAGCGCGCTGAGCAAGGTAAATAATAGGGAATAGCAAAGGCTGCGTATGTTGCGCAGCCTTTTTTAAATCAAGATGGAGGGAATTTTATGGTACAAGTACATACATGTGACAATGGTGTGCGTATTGTGTCTGAGCAAATTGATCATGTAAGATCGGTAGCTTTAGGCATTTTTGTGAATGCAGGTTCTCGCTATGAATTACCTGAAGAGAATGGGATTACTCATTTTATTGAGCACATGCTGTTTAAAGGAACAGCAACGCGCACTGCTCGTCAAATTGCCGAGGAATTTGATCGTATTGGTGGAGAATTAAATGCTTTTACCTCTAAGGAAAATACATGCTATTATGCTAAAGTTTTAGATCATCATGCAGAGCTTGCAGTCACAATACTTGCTGATATGTTCTTTAACTCTACATTTGCAGAGGAGGAGTTAGAGAAGGAACGACAAGTCGTATTAGAGGAAATCTTAATGAGTGAAGATGCACCAGATGACGATGTTCATGAAAAGCTATGGGAAGTAATGTATCCAAATGATGCGCTTGGTCGTCCAATACTAGGCACTGCTGCTACATTAAAAACATTTACAGCAGATATGATTCGCGCTTATATGGCTAAACACTACGGCCCGAAATCAGTAGTTATTTCATTAGCAGGCAATATTTCCGAAAAACTCCTACAAGCAATAATTGATTTATTTGGACAATACCAAGCATCTCCTCTTGAGGTTGCACCAGAATTAACAAACCCACAATTTCATCCAGGAGAGATAACAAAAATACGTGATACAGAGCAAGCACATGTAGCAATCTCTTATCCAGCAATGGGTGTAAAAGATCCAGATATGTATAGTTTTATAGCTCTTAATAATATAATTGGGGGCAATATGAGCTCTCGCTTATTCCAGGAAGTTCGTGAGGAACGAGGCTTGGCTTATACGATTTTTTCCTACCAATCCTGCTATGCTGACGTCGGAGCATTTACGATTTATGGTAGTACAAGTCGTCAACAATTATCACAGCTCCAGCACACAATTGATGCGACATTACTTGATATTGTGGCAGGCGGCGTAACAGAGGAGGAGCTTGATAATGCGAAGGAGCAGCTTAAGGGCAGTTTTGTGCTTGGATTAGAGGGGACTGGTGCTCGGATGAATCGTAATGGTACAAGTGAACTGGTACATGGAAAGCATCGCTCTGTGGACGAGGTACTAACAGCTATTGATGCAGTTTCAATGGCGTCAGTGGAACGTCTAATTGCGAAAATATTAAAAGCGGAGCCAGCCATCGCCATAATCGGCCCTAAGGCATAAATATTCCGAAATTAAAGCTTAGCCCATATAACTAAGATTTTTGAGAGCACTAAAAAAGTCGGTTTGCCACAAAAAATGTGATGCAAATCGACTTTTTTAAGTTTTTTCAACTTTAACAAAAGACAGATCTCTACTATAAAAATGAAATTGTCAGTGCCCACCCGTTTTGGTAGCCTATTTCTATCTCTTTTAATAAACTTCTTTTGCTAAATACAATGTCAAGCTTTTATGGAAAATAAAAATGCTAATGATAAGACAGATAATTGTGGGGATTAAAATGATCAATAAATTGGCCGCTACTAGTGATAGATAGTAATGAATTGGAAAATTGATGATAAAAATAATAAGAATAGCAATGATCATCCTAAAATTACGCATCCCCTTCGTCTCTTCTAGATGATGGATATAAAACTGTGTACAGATGAGCAGAGAGGCACTGCTAATATAAGCAAAATACATGGCGAAATGCTCTGAGAAATTTTCGTTCGCAGCGGATTGTGAAAAATAAGCTGGTGCCATTAGGAAAAACAGCAATATTACGATTCCATAGCAATATAGATAATCAGCCTGAAGCTGTGTTTTTTTAGTTAACGGGAGACTATTAACAAACAATTCCCAGTTAATTTTATAATCACTATCATATAATCCCCCAACAATGGAAGCAGAAAAAACAACCGCAAAAATGCCTATTGAGGGATTATCTAAATAAGGTATTTTAAAGAAATTGATAATAGCACATATGATAACTACAAAAAAAATTGACCACTTCTGTACCATTATTCTTTGTAAAAGTAGAGCCTGCATGAACTCCCTCCTTTAAAATTCTTTTTGTTTATAAATGGCTGTTGAGATTAAAGAGGATAGCCATAGGATTAGAAGTCCAGCAATAGGTGCCAAAAACATAAATTGTTTAATGTTTGTTAAAACAAAAAACATATCGGATGATTGCTTGTTAATGAGGCCAAATAAAAAACCTGGGATGAAGCAGATCGCAATAAGAACCATTTTTCCTTTAATGGAACCAAATTTAATGTAGATGGGTAACAATATCGCTAGTATACAAATGGCTAATGTCACTATTAGATTAAATGTTAGAAAAAATTCTTCTGGTGCCAAGTTATTCGGCGTAAAACGAAGAATAATCCATACAATCGGTAGTGCAAAAATAAGCCCCATAATCATAAGAAGGATACTAAGTATATATTTACTAAGTACGATGTCCCCTTTTGAAATAGGTAAAGTATTAGCATATTTATCCCAGCCACTTTGTTCATCATAGGTAATAGCAGTTATCGCCTGAAAAGTCACCAAAATTATAACAAGTGAAAAGAGCATTGAACCTTGTTGTACAATGAATGACATAAATAGGAAGAAAATCAACAAAAAGGCTTGTGTTTTTATTTGACGCTGAATCGTCATTAAATCTTTTAATATAAGACCTACCATGCTCATACACTACCTTTCACATAAAATAGCATAATGTCTTCAATAGATGGCTTTTCAAAAGAAAACACTTCGTTTACTTCACTTTTTTGCACTAATGCTTCTACACCAAAAGCTCCATTACGTTTTCTTAAAATGGCATGCTCGGGTATGGCACTTATTTCCTCTTCACTACCTTTAAATATTCCATACTCATAGAGTAATACATCCTTGCCCTCACTAAATAAAACCTCACCATTATGGATAAAAGTAATATAGTCTGCAATCTTTTCTAAATCACTTGTTATATGGGAAGAAAATAAAATGCTGTGTGTTTCATCCTGCATAAATGCTAAAAATAAATCGAGAATTTCATCACGAATAATCGGATCTAGCCCACTTGTTGGTTCATCTAAAATTAGCAGCTTTGGATGATGTGCCAGTGCCAATGCAATAGACAGCTTCATCCTCATACCTCGCGATAATTCTTTTATCCTCTTCTTCTCAGGAACTTTAAATTGTCTCAATCGCTCAAAATAATAGCTTGAATCCCACGTTTTAAATACTTTTTTCATAAATTTGTCGAGCTGCGTCGCATTAAGCGTTTCAGGTATGTGTAAATCGTCAAAAACTACACCGATGTCGTTTTTTATCGATAATTCATGTTCGACAATATCCTTGCCAAATAGTAAAATTTCGCCATATTCCTTTTTTAATAAATTGAGCATGCATTTTATCGTTGTTGATTTTCCGGCACCGTTTTCTCCGACAAATCCCATCACTGTGCCTTGGGGTACAGAAAAGCTTACATCTTTAAGGGAAAACCCTTCAAAGCTTTTATGTAAATCATGAATTTCAATCGCATTCATTTAGTTGCCCTCCTCTAAAATCATTGTTAATAATTCCTGTAGCTCCTCATTTGTTAGTCCAGCCGTTTTAGCAGTTTTGATTGCTTTTTGCATATGCTCCTCAACTTGACGCAATAATTCTTCGCGTAGAAAATCTTGATTTCGTTCTGTGACAAAGCTCCCTTTTCCAGCGACGGTTTCGATAAAGCCATCTCGCTCTAAATCAGCATAAGCACGTTTGGTTGTCATCACACTTATCTTTAAATCCTTTGCAAGTGCACGGATAGAGGGGAGTGCATCACCAGCCTGTAATTTATTTGCTAAAATTGCTTCCTTTAGCTGTATGGTAATTTGCTCATAGATGGGTTTATCACTGGCATTGCTTAAATGAATATGCACAAATTTCTCACCTCACTAAACTGTATATATACAGTATATACAGCATCTTGGTGAAATGCAACATATTCCTACTTAAGGTAGGGGCACGATTTGCAAAAACTCGGCATATATTGGGGTAACGGTTCAAGGAGGGAGATGAGGGATGCTACTATCGGAGATGGTGGATAAGGAGTTAATTCAAGTTGAGGGTGGTGTACACTTTGGCATATTAGCACATACGGAATGTCTATTAGATGTGCAAACAGGAAAGATACATGGTTTTGAGATTGTCAAAGATAAATTACCATTCCAAAAAAAGAAAGTAAAAGTTAGTGAAATGATACCTTGGCATGAAATTATATTAATTGGAGAAGATCGAATTTTATTTAACAAAACAACGACGGTACAGTCAGAATTTTTACAGTGAGGTGAGCTTTTGGAAAACGAAAAGTGGCTTGTTATCGGTGAAGACTCACGATTAAAGGAATTAGCGACAATGTTAAGAAGCCCATCGAGAACGGTATTTTATAAAAGAACATCTGTATGGAATGAAGAATTAAATAAACTAGTTTTAGAATTCCAGCCAAATAAAATTATTCTTCCTATACTTCCATTAAAGATTGAAGTGGAACAACTATATGGAATTTCTCAGGTGAAGTTTTATACAGGGCGTTTAACAATGCATTGGAAGCAATTGCTAGAGAGAAATGAAACAAATTGCTATTTACAGCAAGAGTCTTTTATTTGGCAAAATGCAAGATTGACAGCAGAGGGATTTATTGCCACGTTTTATGGACTCGAGCAGAAATGTATTTACGGACAAAACTTTACAATCGCAGGATTTGGACGCATCGCCAAAATGCTCGCTTCTTTACTTGTCAAGATGGGTGCTAATGTCCATATTGTAGCGCGTTCAGTTGTACAAGTGAGTGAAGCAAAAGCATATGGTTACAAAGCAACCAATTTAGATGATCGCAAATGGTCCATTAACAATAGTATTTTTATTAATACGATTCCAGCTAAGTGGATTACAGAGTCATTTATAGAGCATGTCCCAGCAGTTTTATATGATTTAGCCTCGGAGCCAGGCTGTTTAGATATAGATGCTGATCAACTACAAACATATGTACTATTGCCATCATTACCTGGGAAATACTTTGCACATGATGCTGCCGAAATATTGTGCAAGGCAATAGAGGAGGAAGAAAATTGCTAACGGGGAAACGAATTGGTTTAGGTATTACAGCCTCACACTGTACGTATGAGGATGTGATACCTAAAATTCAGAATTTCATCGATGTAGGAGCAACTGTTATCCCTATTATTACTCATTCTGTATTACATGCAGCTACACGTTTTGGTACTGGTGAGGAATGGATTGCAAAAATTGAGGCATTGACAGGCGAAAAAGTTATTTCTTCTATTAAAGAGGCAGAACCTTTTGGACCATCTAATCCTTTAGATGCCATGGTCATTGCACCAATGACTGGCAATAGTATTAGTAAATTTGCTAATGCTGCAACAGATAGTCCAGTACTAATGGCTGCGAAGGCAACATTGCGTAACGGCTCACCTGTGATTTTAGGCATTTCAACAAATGATGCACTTGGTTTAAATGGTATCAATATTATGAAGCTGCTTAATGCTAAAAATATTTATTTTATTCCATTTGGTCAGGATTCTCCACATTCAAAACCTAATTCACTCATTGCTGATTTCGATCAAATGGTTGCGACTGTCCATGAAGCAATTACGCAAAAAAAGCAATTACAACCACTGTTGATACAATATTTCAAATAAATCAGGAATTACACACAATTTTCAGTATTTTTGTGATACAATAGCACACATTATGGAACTTGTATTCAAGGAGAGATGATAGATGACAAAGCAGTTAACAGTTGCAGTTGTTGGGGCAACAGGGGCAGTAGGAACAAAAATGATGGAGCAACTAATTAAACGAAATTTTCCGATTGGCGCTATAAAGTTCTTAGCTTCTGCACGTTCAGCAGGAAAACCAATCGAATTTAATGGGAAGACATATACAATAGAAGAAGCGACACCTGAAGCTTTTGAAGGCGTCAATGTCGCTTTATTCTCCGCTGGTGGATCAGTATCAGCTGTATTAGCACCCGAAGCTGCAAAACGTGGTGCTGTTGTTATTGATAATACGAGCCATTTCCGCATGGATCCAGAGGTACCATTAGTTGTACCTGAAGTAAACAGAGAAGATTTAGCGAAGCACAAAGGAATTATTGCTAATCCAAACTGCTCTACAATTCAAATGGTTGCTACACTTGAGCCAATTCGCAATGCATTTGGTCTAACAAAAGTGATTGTTTCAACGTATCAAGCTGTTTCAGGGGCAGGTATTACGGCTATTCAAGAATTAAAGACACAGAGCGCAAATTGGGAAGCAGGTAAGAATGTAGAAGCAAATATTTTACCTTCTGGTAGTGATAAACGTCATTATCCAATTGCACGTAATGTTATTCCACAAATCGATAAATTCACAGATAATGGATTTACATACGAAGAAATGAAAATGATTAATGAAACGAAAAAGATTATGCATGCACCAGAGCTAAAAGTAGCTGCAACTTGCGTTCGTGTGCCAGTCGTTTCAGGACACTCTGAATCTGTTTATATTGAAGTAGAAAAAGAAACAACAGTACAAGAAATCTTTGACGTATTACGCAATGCACCTGGCATTGTTTTACAAGATGATATTACAACACAAACTTACCCAATGCCAATTTATGCAGAAGGAGAAGACGCTACTTTTGTAGGACGTATCCGTCAAGATTTAGATAATAATAAAGGATTCCACCTATGGATTGTTTCCGATAATTTATTAAAAGGCGCTGCATTAAACTCTATCCAAATTGCAGAAGCAATGCTTGAGGATAACTTACTATAAGAGGGGTGTAAGGATGAATTTAGGTCGAATTGGAACGGCTATGATTACTCCGTTCAAAGAGGATGGCACGATAAATTACCCAGAATTAGAACGAATTATTAATCACTTAATAAACAACGGTACAGATTGTATTGTTGCATGTGGCACAACCTCTGAAAATCCAACGATGTCCACAGAAGAAAAAATCGAAGTTGTCCGTTTTACCGTTGAAAAAGTGGCAGGGCGTGTACCTGTTATTGCAGGGACAGGAGATAACGAAACAGCTTATTCCATTGCAATGACACATAAGGCTGAAGAAAATGGTGCAGACGGTATTATGCTTGTAGCACCATACTATAATAAGCCAAACCAACGAGGTATTTTCGCACACTTTGAAACCATTGCAAAAGAAACAAGTCTGCCTGTTATGCTTTATAATGTACCTGGACGTACTGGAGTCAATGTTGCTTACGAAACATCTGTTGCATTAAGTAAAATTCCAAATATCGCTTGGATAAAAGAGGCGAGCGGTAATTTAGATCAAATGGGCGATATTATTGAGAATGTCGACGCAGATGACAATTTCTTAGTATATAGTGGTGATGATGGTTTAACACTGCCACTACTAGCAATCGGCGGCGCAGGTATTATTTCAGTTGCTGCTCATGTTGTTGGTAATGATATGCAATTAATGATTAAGGCGTTTGAAGAAGGAAATCACAAGCTAGCAGCCAAAATTCATCGAGCATTACTGCCACTAGTACGTGCACTATTTGCTCAACCAAATCCTTCACCTGTCAAATATGCAATGACAAAATTAGGCTTTGATACACTTAATGTTCGTTTACCAATGATGGAGATGACAGATGAGGAAAAAGCTAATTTTGATCGAATTTGGGATACGTATCAAGAAAAAGCGAGAGGCTTTAGAGAATTAAATAGCTTTACTTAAGCACATCAAAGACTTTAGACAAATTTAAATTTGTCTAAAGTCTTTTTACTTTTTAAAGGATTTACTCCTCTTAATTATCATCATAGTTGGGAGTGCTTAGGTAAAGGCATTAACCGCTCAGGTAAGAGAGAAAGTCGCTCAGTCAACGGCATTATCCGCTCAGGTGAGAGAGAAAGTCGCTCAGTCAAAGGCATTAACCGCTCAGGTGAGAGAGAAAGTCGCTCAGTCAAAGGCATTAACCGCTCAGGTGAGGGAGAAAGTCGCTCGGTCAAAGGCACTATCCGCTCAGGTAGGAGAAATCCCACAAGTAGAAAAGAAAACCGCTTTAGAAGATAGTCCCCAGACAACTTTAAAATCAAATAGTTTTTATATCTTGTAGTCAAAATTGTACACCTTCACCTATGTTAGACTTTTACCTTTCCTTCCATCAAATAGCAACAGGGATTTGTAATAAATTTTTTGTTTCCATCATGAAACATGTATTTTTAATTTGTGCAAAAGCTTTGCAAACCGTATAATAAAAATTAAGTGGTTGCTGTTCGGGATATCTTTTAGGAGGAAATAAATTGACAAAAAAGAAAAATGAATTAATTCGTATCATTCCACTGGGTGGTGTGGGCGAAATTGGTAAAGCAATGTACGTAGTAGAAATTGATGAGGAGCTATTTGTAGTAGATAGCGGCTTAATGTTCCCGGAAGACGAAATGCTGGGCATTGATATTGTAATTCCAGATATTACGTATTTAGAAGAAAATAAAGAACGTGTGAAAGGCATTTTCTTAACGCATGGCCATGAAGATGCGATTGGCTCGATTGCCTATGTATTACAAAAAGTAAAAGCACCTGTGTATGGATCGAAGCTAACAATTGCACTTGCCAAGGAACATTTAAAGGAATTACCTGCACCACATCAGGTGAAATTCTTTGAGGTTACCAATCGCAGTCGCATGAATTTTAACTCAACGTATGTAACATTCTTCCATACAACACATAGTATTCCCGATTCGTTAGGGGTAGTGTTCCATACATCTGAAGGAGCGATTGTTCATACAGGTGAGTTTAAATTCGATCAATCCGCAACAGGTAAATTTAAGCCTGATTTAGCTAAGATGGCACACTTAGGAGAAGAAGGCGTTTTTATTTTGCTATCTGAGTCATGTGAAGCGGAGCGACCAGGTTATACGACATCTGAGATTGTAATTGAGGAACAATTATCAAAAACATTCCACTCAGCACCAGGTCGTATTTTAGTGGCTGTGTATGCATCGAATTTTATTCGCATTCAGCAAGTGTTTACGCAAGCTCAAAAATCATTCCGTAAAGTTGTCATTGTTGGGAAACCATTAGAAAAGGCTGTGGATTTAGGTGTACAGCTAGGTTATTTAACAGTTGAAGAAGAAACAATTATTCCTATTTCAGAAATGCATAAATATCAAGATGATGAGATTATTATAATTGCCACTGGTAATCGAGGAGAGCCGCTCGATGCACTTGAAAAAATTGTACGTAAGCATCATCGAGACATTAAAATTAAGCAGGATGATACAGTCTTAATTACTTTTACACCTTCACCTGGAATGGAAGTACAGATGGCTAATACCATGAACTCTATTTCAAAAGCAGGTGCTGAAATTTTGACATCTAGTAAAAATGTTCATGTATCAGGTCACGGAAGCCAAGAAGATTTAAAGCTAATGCTTAACTTGATGCAGCCGAAATACTTTATTCCTGTACAAGGGGAGTACCGTATGCTGATTGCACATTCTAAACTTGCTCAACAGCTGGGTATGCAAAAATCCCAAATTTTTATTGCTGATAAAGGAGATATCGTTGAGTACAAGAATGGTAAAATGCGTATGAGCGGGCGTGTACAAGCTGGTAATGTTTTAATCGATGGTATTGGTGTTGGCGACGTTGGTAACATTGTTCTGCGTGATCGTAAATTATTATCACAAGATGGTATTTTCATTGTAGTTGTCACATTAAACCGTGCTCAAAAGAAAATTGCATCTGGACCAGAAATTTTATCACGCGGTTTCGTTTATGTTCGGGAATCAGAGGAGCTAATGGTGGAGGCTTCTGATATTGCAAAGAATGTTATAGAAAAATATGTTGGTAAAGATACATTTGAATGGACAAACATTAAACAAGAAATTCGAGATACACTGAACACTTATTTATTCCAGAAAACAAAGCGCCGCCCAATGATTATCCCAATCATTATGGAATATTAAAAAACTCATCGTTCAAGCTTTGAGTGAGAAATGAATGAAAAAGGATTTTCTAGCCGAGTGTACACGGTGGAAAATCCTTTTTTTTGAAATAATTAAGTTCTACATGCTAGGATTCATTTCATATATAGAATGGATTGTAAAAGAGGGTGAAATAGATGGCGACTAGTAAAAGAAGAAAAGTCACTAAAGGAAAAGGAACAACCGAAAAAAAAGAGATGCATCCGCTGATGTTTGAAATTTTAGGACTCATCTTAATTGCAATTGCCGTTATTATCATTTTTGAATATGGCATGATTGGACGTTTTCTAACAACGATAGCAATGTTTCTTGTAGGAAATTTGTATTTTGCTGTGCCATTTATGCTTATATTTGTTGCATTATTGCTAATGATTGGTCGGAAAAAAGTAAGTTTGAATGACCGTCTAATTTTAGGAATGTTCCTAATTGTTATGAGTTTAACAATTTTTAGTCATGGAATACTTTTTGAACAATTATCAAAATCAGGTGGTTTATTATCAGAATCTGTATTGCGAGAATCCTGGCGTATTTTAATTAATACAGAGGGTGTTGTTCAGCGAAGTAATGCACTTGGCGGAGGAATGATTGGTGCCCTTCTATTTAGTATGCTACATGTTTTGTTTGAGGCTTCAGGGGCTAAGGTTGTTGCATGGGTGATTTTCTTTATAGGGTTAATTTTAGTTACGGGAAAAGCACTTGTGCCGTATTTAGCTGAAAAAACGCCTGCTCTTTTTGGTAAATGGCAAAAAAAACAAAAAGAGAAGAAAAAGAATGAACCAAAGAAACCTAAAAATCGCCGATCAACAAGAGACACAATGGAAGAAATCCCTGCTGTTGATCATACTAATGAAATACAAGAAGAAGAGGAAATTACCCATGAACCTATTATCTCAGCCTTTACTCAAAATGTTTCTCAGGAACGAGAAGTGTTTGAGAGTAATGACGTTGAGGGTATTGAACATGGAGAGATCGTAGATGATGTCCATATACAAGGCGCTGATGCAGTGGAAAATGCAGATTATCAACTTCCCTCTTATAATTTATTACAATTGCCACCGCAACATGACCAAAGTGGTGAATATTCAGTAATCCAGGCGAATGCAAAAAAACTAGAACAAACGCTGCAAAGCTTTGGCGTAAAGGCAAAAGTTACCCAAGTTCATTTAGGACCAGCAGTAACTAAATACGAGATATTGCCAGACATTGGCGTAAAAGTAAGTAAAATTGTAAACCTTCAGGATGATCTTGCATTAGCGCTTGCTGCAAAGGATATACGGATGGAAGCACCTATTCCTGGAAAATCCGCAATTGGTATTGAAGTACCGAACAGTGAGGTAGCCATTGTCACATTACGAGAAGTATTAGAGTCAAAGGATGGAGCGAAGCCAGAAGCTTTATTGCAAGTTGCATTTGGTCGTGACATTACAGGACAAGCTGTACTTGCCGAGCTTAATAAAATGCCACATTTACTTGTTGCCGGCTCAACTGGTAGTGGTAAGAGTGTGTGTATAAATGGCATTGTTGTATCCATACTAATGCGTACAAAACCACATGAGGTCAAATTGATGATGATTGATCCAAAGATGGTGGAATTGAATGTTTATAATGGGATTCCTCACCTTTTAGCCCCGGTTGTTACGGATGCCCGAAAAGCATCTCAAGCATTAAAAAAAGTCGTTGCAGAAATGGAACGTCGCTATGATTTGTTTTCACATACGGGTACACGTAATATCGAAGGCTATAATAATCATGTCCAAAAGGTTAATGAACAAACTGATGAAAAACATCCAAAATTACCTTATATTGTTGTGATTGTGGATGAGTTAGCGGATTTAATGATGGTTGCCTCAAGTGATGTCGAGGATTCGATTACTCGTCTAGCGCAAATGGCACGTGCTGCTGGAATTCATTTAATTATTGCTACTCAACGTCCAAGTGTGGATGTACTGACAGGTGTCATAAAAGCAAATATTCCTTCCCGTATTGCCTTTGCAGTATCTTCCGCAATTGATTCCAGAACGATATTAGATATGGGTGGCGCTGAGCGATTATTAGGTCGAGGGGATATGCTATTTTTACCTGCTGGTGCCTCAAAGCCAAAACGTGTTCAAGGTGCCTTTTTATCAGATCAGGAAGTAGAGTCAGTTGTAAGCTTTGTTATAGAACAGCAAAAAGCGCAGTATCAGGAAGAAATGATTCCTACAGAAGAGGATACGATTCTTGAGGAAACAGATGAATTATTTGATGAGGCTGTGCAATTGGTTGTAAGTATGCAGACGGCTTCTGTTTCCATGCTACAACGCCGCTTCCGAATTGGCTATTCGAGAGCCGCTCGCATTGTCGATCAGATGGAACAACGAGGAATCGTCGGCCCTTCAGAGGGAAGTAAACCCCGACAAGTACTTGTTCATCAATACGATTAATCAACATAATTGCGGTTATTGTTGAATATTTAGCAAGTTGTTTAGAATGTACAAATACAATTCAAAATTCGGATCGTAATTACGCTAAGGTGTAATTGATTTCAGTCTGCAAAAATGTTATATTTATGAACGATTAGTAGGAATGTTGTACATCAGATGTCTGATCTCTGATATTGGTGGTGATATATGTGACTATTAAAGCAGATCATCGTCATCTCTATCTTCAAGTAATTGATCGTTTAAAGTCTGACATTGAAACAGGCGTTTTCAAGGAAAATGAAAAATTGCCTTCAGAATTTGAATTATCTAAATCACTAGGAGTCAGTCGAGCAACACTTCGTGAGGCGCTTCGACTGTTGGAAGAGGAAAATGTAATTGTGCGTCGACATGGGGTAGGTACGTTTGTCAACCCTAAGCCGTTGTTTACATCAGGCATCGAGCATTTATCGAGCATTTCTTCCATGATTGAGACAGCTGGTATGGAGCCCGGTTCCCGCTTTTTAAAGGCGGCCGAAAACATACCTTCTGAGGAAGATTTAAAACGCTTCCAATGCGATGACGAAGATAAAATACTCACGATTGAACGTGTCAGAACAGCCGATGGGGAGCCTGTAGTTTATTGTATAGACAGATTACCGGCTAGCTTTCTGCCAACTGATTTTGTAGAAAAAAAAGAGGTTTCACTCTTCTCTGCACTTGAACAATCTGGGAAAATTCATGTGGCCTATGCTGTAACATATATAGATCCAGTAGGGTATCATGAGCAAGCGTCACCGATTTTAAATTGTGGCCGTGAAACAGCTCTTTTAGTATTAAAGCAATTGCATTACGATGATCATGATCAAGTAGTGCTCTATTCAAAAAATTATTTCCGAGCTGATAAATTCAGCTTCCATGTAGTTCGTAAACGGGTGTAGAACATTTCTAAATATTTTTTCCTGCTAATTACATTACCTTTGGGGGGTTAACACAATGAAAAAACGTAAATTTGGCTTAGTATTATCATCAGTTTTAGCGGCGAGTGCTATTCTTGGTGCATGTGGCGCGAAGGAAGAAAAACCAGCAAAAGAAAATGAAAATGCATCATCAGGCGAAAATAACAACGAAGAAGCATTCTCAGTAGCAATGGTTACGGACGTAGGTGGCGTGGATGATAAATCATTCAACCAATCTGCATGGGAAGGTGTTAAAGCATATGGTAAAGAACACGGCCTTTCTAGAGGTGAAGGTGGTTTTGATTACCTACAATCAAAAACAGATGCTGACTATGAAACAAACTTAAACAACTTAATTCGTCGTAATTTTGACTTAGTTTTCGGTATTGGCTTTATGATGGCTGATGCTGTGGAAGCAGTTGCTGCGGATAACCCAGATAATCATTTCGCATTAATTGATGCAGAAGTAGAAGCGGACAATGTAGTAAATGTTATGTTCAAAGAGCAAGAAGGTGCTTTCCTAGCAGGTGTTGCTGCTGCGAAAATGACTAAAACAGGTAAAATTGGCTTTGTAGGCGGCGTTGACATCCCAGTTATTAACCGTTTTGAAGCTGGATTCATAGCAGGGGCAAAGGCAATAAATCCTGATATTGAAATCCAAGATAAATATACTGCTGCATTTGATAAAGCGGATCTTGGTAAAATTACAGCGAACAGCATGTACTCTTCAGGTGTAGATATTATTTTCCATGCTGCAGGCGCAACTGGTAACGGTGTTTTCTCTGAAGCAAAAGAGCGTAAAGCGAAAGATCCTAATGCAAATGTATGGGTAATCGGTGTAGATGCTGACCAATACGACGAAGGTAAAGTAGACGATAAAACAAATGTAACGTTAACTTCTATGTTAAAAGGTGTTAATACAGCAGTAGTAGATATTTCTAATAAAGCGAAAAACGGTAAATTCCCAGGTGGTCAAACACTTACTTACGGTTTAGCTGAAGATGGTGTAAAACTTGCGGATTCTCGTGGCGCAATTCCAGAGGATGTACAAGCAGTAATTGACGAATATAAAGAAAAAATTGCTAGCGGTGAAATCGTCGTTCCAGAAAAAGTGGAAAAATAATTCATCTCTTGATCATCATAAGGGACTTTTAGCAGACCCTTATGATGATTTTTCAATCTATCGTTATATTTCGACTATTTATACTATTTGATTATTTTAAGATAGAGCTAATATTTCAATAATATTATCGCGAGTTTATGAGAATTGATGGAAACAAATTAATAGAAGAAAGGTTTCTAACGATGACCTTTCCTGTATTAATTTATCTTCATTCAGCAGAAAACTCCTACCTCTACAGGTGGTGAGATGAATGCGGTTTTGGTCCCTTTTCAATGGATGTCCAAACAACCTACTGAATGAAGATAAAGCCTTCAGCGGATGTCACGGATTTTCAAGGAATGAATTGTGCTGGCACAATTCAAAATCTGGACGCATTGTTTATCTGTAACGAAAGCAAAGCGGCAGCGGCAGCTACAATTACGCCAAGGCGAATTTGATCTTCATTCAGAAAAATACTGACCTCTATTGACAGGACAAAATATGAGCGAATTTTTTGTTAATTTGTCAAACCTATTGCCCACTGAGCGAAGATAGAAATATTGGTTAACATTACAATGACAGTAATATATAGCTAATATTATAGTTAATACAAGTCTTCATATCATTTCAAAAACTGGACGTATTGCTTATCTGTATCTAAAGTCTAAGCGGCAGATACGAATACGCCATAGCGAAATTATTTACAAAAGTGCCTATTAAGGGAGTGACTAAATTGGAACATGTGATTGAGATGCTAGGGATCCGTAAAGAATTCGGCGATTTCGTGGCGAATAATAATATCACCCTCCAACTGAAAAAAGGCGAAATCCATGCATTGCTAGGCGAAAACGGTGCAGGTAAGTCGACTTTAATGAACGTCCTTTTTGGTTTGTATCAACCAGAGGGAGGCGAAATTCGAGTTCGTGGGAAGGCTGTTAAAATTACAAACCCGAATGTTGCCAATGATTTAGGTATTGGTATGGTGCATCAGCACTTTATGTTAGTGGAAAACTTTACAGTAACAGAGAACATTATTTTAGGTACTGAACCAACTAAATTGGGGATTGTTAACATTAAGGATGCAGCTAAAAGTGTACAGGCTCTTTCAGAAAAATATGGCCTAGATGTTGATCCCTATGCGAAAATTGAGGATATAACGGTTGGGATGCAACAGCGGGTTGAAATCTTAAAAACTTTATATCGAGGAGCAGAAATTTTAATCTTTGATGAACCTACCGCATCTTTAACGCCTCAAGAAATTACTGAATTAATACAGATTATGCGTCGTTTAATTGCAGAGGGAAAATCTATTATTTTAATTACCCATAAGCTAAAAGAGATTATGGAAGTTTCTGATCGTGTAACGATTATCCGCAAGGGTGAAGGCATCGGAACTGTTGTTACAAAAGAAACAAACCCAGAACAACTAGCAGAGATGATGGTTGGTCGTCATGTAGAATTTAAAACAGTGAAAACAGAGGCTACTCCTACAAAAGAAGTACTTTCCATTGAAAATGTGGTCGTTACAGACTACCGTAATATTGATAAAGTAAAAGGGCTTAACTTAAAGGTTCATAAGGGTGAAATCGTTGGTATTGCAGGTATTGATGGCAATGGACAGTCCGAATTAATCGAAGCCATTACAGGTCTGCGTAAAATCAAAAGTGGCTCTGTGAAATTAAATGGTAAAGATATAACGAATATGAAGCCTCGAAAAATTACAGAGGCGGGTGTTGGGCATATCCCTCAAGACCGTCATAAGCATGGTTTAGTGTTAGATTTCCCAATTGGGCATAATATTGCCTTACAAACCTATTACCAGCCTCCAATTGCAAAGGGCTTTGTTATGGATTACAAAAAGGTATCTGAAAAAGCGCAACAGGTTATTAAAGAGTATGATGTGCGTACAGGTAATGGTGAAATGACGCCAGCTCGTGCACTTTCTGGTGGTAATCAGCAAAAAGCGATTATTGGTCGTGAAATTGATCGTGATCCAGATTTATTAATCGCGGCATTACCAACGCGTGGGCTAGATGTAGGGGCAATCGAATTTATTCACTCTCGCCTAATAGAACAACGTGATAAAGGAAAAGCGGTTCTGTTAATTTCATTTGAATTAGATGAAGTTATGAATGTTTCAGACCGTATTGCTGTTATTTATGAAGGACAGATTGTAGATGAATTAAATCCAAAAGAAACTACAGAACAAGAGCTTGGCTTATTAATGGCAGGTCAAAGTAAAAAGAATCATACGAAGGAGGGGAACGACTAATGTCAAATCGTGTCATTAATATACTCGTTCCTGTCATCTCTATTATTATCGGTTTAATTGTTGGAGCTATCGTAATGGTAGTCAGCGGCTATGACCCAATACAAGGTTATATCGCTCTTTGGACAGGTATTTTTGGGGATTCATATTCAATCGGGAACACAATCCGTCAAATAACACCGTATCTTTTGGCAGGTCTTGCTGTAGCATTTGCCTTCCGCACAGGTTTATTCAATATTGGTGTTGAAGGTCAGTTAATTTTAGGTTGGCTTGCTGCCGCATGGGTAGGATATGCATTTCAATTACCTAAAATCATTCACTTACCATTAGCATTGCTTGCTGCAGCAGTTGCAGGTGCATTTTGGGCCTTTATTGCAGGTTTCTTAAAAGCGAAATTTAAAGTTCACGAAGTAATTGCGACAATTATGTTAAACTACACTGCACTTTATATTGCGAACGCGGTGATTAAAAGATTGTCGGACGGGAGCTTTAAAACAGAACGTATTCATGAATCAGCTTCATTACGTTCTCCGTTTTTAAGAGAGCTTACAGACAATTCAAGTCTACACTATGGGATCATTGTTGCACTTTTAATGGTAGTCGTGATGTGGTTTATTTTAGAAAAAACAACACGTGGGTACGAGCTAAAAGCAGTTGGATTCAATAAAAATGCTGCTGAATATGCGGGTATGAGTGTCAATAAAAATATTATATTAGCAATGACGATTTCAGGTATGTTTGCTGGTCTTGGTGGTGCGATGGAGGCACTGGGTACTTTCCAAAATGCTTCTATTAAACCAGGCTTTACTGGTATAGGTTTCGATGGTATTGCTGTTGCCTTGCTTGGGGCGAATACGCCACTAGGGGTTGTATTTGGAGCCTCATTATTCGGTTCACTTAAATATGGTGCGTTAAATATGCCAAACGCTGCAGGTATCCCTGAGGAAATTGTCTCTATTATTATCGCGTTAATTATTTTCTTTGTAGCTTCAGGCTACATTATTCGAGTTGGATTACAAAAGTTGAGTAAGAAAAAGGAGGGGCAATAACATGACCTTATTAGAAATGTTATATTTTATCATCCCTTCTGCGATTCTTTATGCAACACCATTAATCTTTACGGCCATCGGTGGTGTTTTCTCTGAACGCTCTGGTGTTGTTAACATCGGGCTAGAAGGTTTAATGATAGTCGGGGCCTTTGTTGGTATTTTTGTCAATTTAGAATTTGCTTCAACATTCGGTGCAGCCACTATTTGGGTGGCAATGCTTGCAGCTATCGTTGTAGGAGGTATCTTCTCACTTTTCCATGCTGTTGCCTCAATCTCCTTCCGTGCGGATCAAACGGTATCAGGGGTAGCCATCAACTTACTAGGTTTGGCTGCAACAGTGTTTTTAGTAAAAATGATTTATGATAAAGGTCAAACAGATATGATTGACCAACCTATTCGCCGTTTCGGAATCCCTTATTTAGAGGATATTCCATTTGTGGGTCCTTTGTTATTCAAAGAAGTTTATAGTACTTCCATATTAGCTTTTGCTGTAGCAATTGGCGCATGGTTTATCATCTATAAAACGCCATTTGGTTTACGTCTTCGCGCAGTCGGTGAGCACCCAATGGCAGCAGATACAATGGGGATAAATGTTAATAAAATGCGCTATATTGCAGTTGTGATCTCGGGAGCCCTTGGTGGTCTAGGTGGAGCTGTCTATGCGCAAACAATTACACACGATTTTTCACATGCAACTATTGCTGGGCAAGGTTTCATGGCGATTGCAGCAATGATTTTCGGGAAGTGGCATCCAATTGGCGCACTTGGCGCAGCATTATTCTTTGGATTAGCGCAAACGTTAAGTATTGCAGGGAACCAAATGCCATATATCCAAGAGATTCCGGCAGTATACCTACAAATTTTACCTTATGTCCTAACAATCCTTGCATTAGCAGGCTTTATCGGTAAAGCAAGTGCACCAAAAGCTAGTGGACAGCCTTATATTAAAGGTAAACGTTAAATAAGTAGGTAGCTTAACATTAAAGACTGAGCGAAAATGCTCAGTCTTTTTCCTTGTACATATCTTAGATGTTTAGGAAAATAGAGATGTTGCATCATCGTGCGAATGTAATTTTACACTTTTTAAATACATACTTTGGATTCTTTTTGCAATTATAGACAATAGCCATGTATAGTATGTGTAGTACATTGTTATATTAAGAAGGATAGGAGGGTTCCATATGTTTAAAACAATACCTTTTGCAAAAGGTGTCAACTTGCATATCCGACAAACAACCCAATTTAAAACCGTAAATTTTTCAATTAAATGGAGAAGAGCATTAACGGCTCAAAATGCATCTGAACGTACTGTATTAACAAATGTTTTGCAACATAGTAACGGCAAATATACAACGACTGCTGCATTCCGAAGCTTTTTGGATGATTTATATGGTACTGTGTTGTATTTTGACACTTCCAAACGTGGTAATGAGCATACAGTACTAATGAATATAGAGACTGTAAATGATCAATATTTAGCCAATACAAGTGTTTTAAATGAAGTGCTAGGTATTATACACACAGCAATATTTGAACCTAATTTAGAAAATGGTGTATTTAAAGATTCCATTGTAGAACGAGAAAAGAAAATGGTCATTCAGCGTATTGAATCCATCTTCGACGATAAATCCCGTTTTGCTCAGGTTCGCCTTCAGCAAATTTTACGTCCAAATGAACCGGCCTCTATTTCTGCTAACGGCACTGTCGAGGACATTCAAAAAATTTCACCTACTTCATTACTGGAAGCATACCAATCCATGCTTGCCAATGATAAAATTGACATTTATGTTGCAGGGGATATAAATGAAGACGAAATTGTGGCGAAGCTGAAAAAAGCGCTACCATTTACGGATCGTACGCCAGAAGAAATTCCTGTTGTACTACCACAGCAACATCCGCAAAATGATTATGTTCGTGAACAACAAGAAATGAAGCAAGGAAAAATGCATATTGGCTTTAGTACACCTGTAAGATTTGGTGATGCAGATTTTGCAAAAATGCAAATCTTTAACGGCATCTTTGGCGGTTATCCACATGCTAAATTATTCATGAATGTCCGTGAAAAGGAAAGTCTCGCTTATTATGCATCTAGTTCTTATGCATCCCATTATGGCTTAGTGTTTGTTGTATCTGGAATTGAACCAAAGAATGAAGAAAAAGCCTTATCACTCATTAAAGAACAACTTGCTGTTATGCAAGCAGGCGAAATTACAGATTTGGAATTAGAGCAAACAAAAGCTATGTTGACGAACCAATTAAAGGAATCATTGGATTCTGCCCGAGGACAAATAGAAATTTTTGACCAATACAAAGATTTACCCGAGAAGTTCTCTGTTGAAACCTGGGCAAATAAGTGGAAAGCTGTGACGAAGGAAGATGTTGTTGAAGTGGCAAAGCAAGTACAGCTAGAAGCGGTCTATTTCTTATGTGGGAAGGAGCAAGCCGCACAATGAAAACAATTGAATTCAAGCAATTAGATGAAACTCTTTACTATGAAAAACTTGAAAACGGTCTAGATGTTTATATTTTACCAAAAAAAGGATTTTCTAAAACATTTGTTACTTTCACCACGAAGTATGGCTCTGTTGATCGTACATTTGTGCCGATTGGTGAAACAGAAAGCATTACAGTACCTGATGGCATTGCCCACTTTTTAGAGCATAAAATGTTTGAAAAAGAAGATGGAGATGTCTTCCAAAAATTTAGCGAATTTGGTGCCTCTGCCAATGCTTTTACGTCATTTACACGGACTGCTTATTTATTTTCATCTACAGACAATATTTATAAAAGCACAGAAACGTTACTAAATTTTGTGCAAGAGCCTTATTTTACTGAAGCAACAGTCAATAAGGAAAAGGGTATAATTGGACAGGAAATTACCATGTATGATGATCAGCCAGATTGGCGTCTATATTTTGGTACAATTGAAAATATGTATCATACACACCCAGTAAAAATTGATATTGCTGGTACGATAGAGTCAATTGATGGTATTACAGCTGATCATTTATATACGTGTTACAACACTTTCTATCACCCAGCTAACATGCTTTTATTTGTTATTGGGGCTGTAGATCCGAATGAGATGATAGCATTTATTCGAGAAAATCAAACTAACAAAGAATTTCCTGAGCCAACACCTATTCAACGCTTTTTTGATCAAGAGCCAGTTGAAGTGGCGATAAAAGAACGTACATTGAATATGGATGTACAGAAGCCGAAAATGTATATAGGTTTAAAAGCAAAAGATACAAATCTTTCTGGACGTGATATGTTAAAGCATGAGCTATCTGTCCAAATTGCGCTAGAGCTTATTTTTGGCCGTACCTCAAGCTTTTATGAACGTGTTTATGATGAAGGTTTAATTGATGAGACCTATGCCTTTGATTTTACATTAGAAAAGGGCTTTGGCTTTGCTATGATTGGCTCTGATACAACAGAACCAGCTACATTGGAGAAAGCAATTAAGGAAGAATTAGCCAAGTATGATGGGAAGGGACAATTTGAGCCTACAGATTTAGAACGAGTAAAACGTAAGAAAATTGGATTCTTCTTACGTGCATTGAATTCCATTGAATTTATCGCTAACCAATTTACACGCTATTCGTTTAATGACATGAATTTATTCGATGTAGTGCCTGTATTAGAGGAACTGACGATAGAAGATTTGAAAAAAGCATTTACTTCGATTCAAGGTGAATCTCAACAAACTGTTTTCAAAATCTTACCGACAGAGAAGGGCACACAGTGAAAAAATTTGCCCTTGTACTAGGAGCATCAGGGGAGATTGGCCGTGCTATATGTCAAAGTCTAGCTGCAGACGGTTGGTCTATCTATGTCCATTATTCGAATAACGAGAAGGCTGCACAGGATTTATATGCTTCCCTATCAAAAAATTTTCCTGCACAGGAATTTATGCTTGTGCAAGGAGATTTTTCAAAAGAAACGGGTGCTGAGTCAGTTGCTTCACAAGTTTTTAATGTGCAGGCAATTGTTTTTTCAAGTGGTCAGGCACATTATTCTCTCCTTGAAGATACGACAGTTGAAGATATGGATGCTTTATGGCGTGTCCATGTGCAAAATCCTATGCGTTTGACAGCATTACTTTCATCCAAGCTTCGAGCTCATGATGTCAGCTATGTGCTTTTTATCGGCTCAATTTGGGGTGAGGCAGGCTCAGCTGGTGAAGCACTTTATGCTACGGTAAAGGGTGCTCAACACGCTTTTGTGAAATCCTATGCCAAGGAAGCTGCATTGTCACGAATTCGAGTGAATGCAATTGCTCCAGGATTTATTAACACTTCAATGAATAGTCATTTAAGTAAAGAGGAACTCAATTACATTTTAGAAGACATTCCGTTAGGTACTATTGGCGAAACCACAGATGTGGCTGAGATGGTGCGTTTCTATCTTTCCGGAAAAGCAGATTATGTCACAGGACAAATAATTCGTTTAAATGGTGGCTGGTACATATAATATTCTTTTTTGCACATACTACATGTGTAAAGGAGGAGGAACATATGACCATTTTAGAAAACTGGCAAAAATGGACATCGTTTTTAGGACAAAATGTTATGCAGGCAGAATCAACTGGTATGCCAAAGAAAATGATTCAGCAAGCAGCTGTACAAATTGGCGAATATTTGGCGACAAATGTCGACCCTAAAAACGAACAAGAGCGAGTGCTGTCGGATTTATGGGGCGTTGCCTCTGAAGATGAAAAAGAAGCGCTGGCGAATTGTGTCATTAAACTTGTGCAAAATAAGCATGTACAGTAAAAAAGAGGAGAGCTTTCTCCTCTTTTTTCTATATCAAAAACATTCTTTCTATCGAAAAGGGAACGTATGTAAGCCTATTTGGCTGGCTTTTAAAAAAAATAGGAAGTTTTTAAAAATAACGAGGTATTTCCATGTATTCTAACTTTCCATTACATAAAAAATCAGCTATGATGGAACTTATAAAGGATTTTTTACGTTAACTAATAGGAAGGGAACGAGTGTGTTTGAGCGATTGGTACTTTGAATATGAAATTCAGGTGAATCGCCCTGGATTATTAGGAGATATTGCTTCACTTTTAGGGATGCTTCGTGTCAATATTATTTCAATTAATGGTGTCGATGAGGATCGACGTGGTATGTTAGTGCATACAGACAATGATGAGGCAATTGAGCGTTTTCGTACAATTGTTTCGACAATGGAACATATTAACGTAACCAAATTTCGACAACCCAAACTCCGTGATCGTTTAGCCATTAGGCACGGTCATTATATTCCTCGAGATGCAGATGAAAAAAATACTTTCCGTTTCGTGCGAGATGAACTCGGTATCTTGGTTGACTTTATGGCTGAACTTTTTAAAAAAGAGGGGCATAAGCTCATAGGAATACGCGGTATGCCTCGTGTTGGAAAAACTGAATCGATTGTTGCGGCAAGCGTATGTGCTAATAAAAAGTGGATTTTTTTGTCGTCAACAATGATTAAGCAAACTGTCCGGAATAAACTCGCTGGTGATGAATTTAGTGACAATAATATTTTTATATTAGATGGCATTGTGACACGTCGATCTTCGGATGAACGACATTTACAACTAGTGCGTGAAATGATGAATATGCCTTCCATTAAGGTGGTAGAGCATCCAGACATGTTTGTTCAGCACTCAGAATATAAGATAGAGGATTTTGATTATATCATTGAACTACGTCATCACCCAGATGAAGAAATCACTTATGAAATAATGGAAAAAAATCATATGATGTCCGAATCCGATTCTTTTGGAGGATTTAATTTTTAATTTGATATTAAAGTAGGTGTTATGAGTGGCAGAATTAGGGACTCGACTAAAAGAGGCGAGGCTGTCTAAAGGCTACAGCTTAGACGATTTACAAGAAATAACAAAAATTCAAAAGCGTTATTTAGTAGGAATTGAAGAGGGTAATTATTCGATTATGCCTGGTTCGTTTTATGTACGAGCCTTCATTAAACAATATGCAGATGCTGTTGGTTTAAACGCAGAAGAACTTTTAGAAACCTATAAAAGTGAGCTGCCAAGTACGCCGAACGATCAGGTCAGCCAATCTATTACGAATAGCCCAAGTAGAAGAAAAGTTTCAAAGGGCCCTTCCAATAAAATGATGGAGGCAATGCCGAAAATAATTGTTGGTTTATTTATCATTGTCATCATTGTTGTAATCTGGGTTTTAGTGCAATCTAAAAATAGCCCAGGAACAGGCGGTGAGAACGATACGCCTTCAGAAATAGAATATGATTCAAAAGTAAAACCAATTGATAGTGAAAAAGAAAAAGCAGACGCTGAGAAAAAAGCTGAAAAGGACAAAAAAGATTCAGCAGATTCTAAGGATTCAACAAAAGAAGAAACACCTGATGAAGACCAAACTGAAGAGGTTAAGCAATCGATTTCAGCGGGTACTATAGAATCGGATAGAGCTACAACTTCTTATACGTTAACAGGTACAGACACACTTAAAATACGTATTGAAGTGTCAGGTCCTACATTCGTCGGTATTCGTAATCAACAGCAGCAGGAATTATTAGCAGATACTCGCGTCTATAATGCAGGAGAAGTAGTAGAATTCGATGCAACTTCTGAAAATTATGTTCGCATTCGCTTAGGTAATTCACAACAGGCTAAGATATATATTAATGACGAGCTATTAACGTATGCACAACAAATCGTAACGCAAAACATCGTCATCAATTTCAATAAAGAACAGTAGTCATCTAAAGATGACTACTTTCTTTCATCATGAAAGGTGTTAGAAAAATGAACATTCCAAATAAAATTACCATCTCTCGAATCTTACTTATTCCTTTTTTTGTCATTGTAATGATGTTTGATTTTGGCTGGGGAACAATGTCACTATTCGGTGCAAAGATGCCTGTTCATCACTTTGTAGGTGCTCTTATCTTTATCTTTGCATCAACAACTGATTGGGTGGATGGTTATTATGCACGTAAGTATAATCTTGTGACAACATTTGGGAAATTTTTAGACCCACTAGCTGATAAATTGCTTGTTTCAGCAGCTTTTATTTTAATGGTGGAGCTTGGTATGGCGCCTGCTTGGATTATCATTGTCATCATCAGCCGTGAATTTGCTGTAACAGGTTTACGTTTAATATTGGCTGGTGGTGGAGAAGTCGTAGCGGCAAATCAGCTTGGCAAGATTAAAACATGGGCACAAATTGTTGCAATCGCTGCAGCACTTTTACACAATACAATCTTTACGCTAATTGGTATTCCGTTCGATACAATAATGCTATATATTGCATTGTTCTTCACATTGTGGTCTGGATGGGATTATTTCTATCTAAATCGACGTGTTTTACTTGAGTCTAAATAAGAAAGGTCTTGTGAATCATGAATGCTGAAATTCTTGCAGTTGGCTCAGAATTATTGCTAGGACAAATTACAAATACAAATGCGAAATTTATTTCTAATCAACTGTCAGAGTTAGGGATAAATGTGTATTATCATACGGTTGTTGGAGATAATGCCAAACGTTTAGATGAAGCTATAACAATTGCCGAGTCACGTGCAGATTTAATCATATTTTCTGGTGGGCTTGGTCCTACAAAGGATGATTTAACGAAGGAAACAATTGCTCGTCATCTTGGTATTTCGCTTGAATTTGATGATGTCGCCCTAACGTATATTGAGCAGTTTTTTGCTAAACGAGGTCGTCCAATGACTGAAAATAATCGTAAACAGGCATTAGTATTAGCTGGTTGTGATGTACTAGCAAATCATCATGGAATGGCACCTGGCATGATCCTAACAAAAGGCGGACGTACGTATATCTTGCTACCTGGGCCACCGAAAGAGCTTGAGCCAATGTTTCAATTTGAGGCAAAGCCAAAGCTTGGTGCATTGTTAAATGCTGGAGGCGTTATTGTCTCTCACGTTATGCGCTTTTATGGTATCGGGGAGGCAGAGCTGGAGGTTCGTGTTCAAGCTATTTTAGATACACAAACAAATCCTACTGTTGCACCACTTGCCTCAGATGGTGAAGTGACATTGCGTGTAACTGCTAAAGCAGAAACAGTACAGGAGGCACAGCAGCTTATTGCGACAAAGGTAGCTGAGATTCAAGCACTTGTTGGCGAATATCAATACGGTGTAGATGACGATTCTCTTGCCTCTAAAACAGTAGAAATGTTACTTGATAATCAGTTAACTATTTCTGCTGCGGAAAGTTTAACTGCAGGGTTATTTCAGTCAGAGCTGGCAGAAATTCCAGGAGTAGGGAATGCGCTTACTGGAGGCGTTGTTACGTATACAGAAGAGGCAAAAATAAGTCAGCTTGGCATTCCTAAACAATTACTAGATTCATATGGCATTGTCAGCAGTGAATGCGCTGCGGCTATGGCAAGTGCCGTAAAGCAAAAATTTGGTACAAATATTGGTATTGGATTAACTGGGGCAGCAGGACCAACAGCTCACGATCATCAACCAGTTGGAACAGTTTGGATTGGTATCGCCATTGACGATGAAGAACCAATCACGTATTTACTTCATTTATCGGGTATGCGGAATACAAATCGACTTCGTGCAGTAAAGTTTACATGTCATTATCTAATGCAGCTTTTGGAAGAAAGAGGATATACTAAACGCTATTAATAGGGAAAAAGTAGGAATTTGGGTAGAGGAAAATTACCCAAATTTTTATTTTGAAGAAAAATCGAATAAACGTTCGCTTTTTTCTTGCGTGTTCTCTCAAAAACAAGTATAGTAGAGATAGAGAAAAACAGTGAACAGTTTTCGAAGGAGGAAAATAAATGAGTGATCGTAAAGCAGCCTTAGAACAGGCGTTAAAACAAATTGAAAAGAACTTTGGTAAAGGTTCAATTATGAAACTTGGCGAAAAAACAGATTTAGAAATTGCTACATCATCAAGTGGTTCGCTAGCACTTGATGCTGCGCTAGGTGTTGGTGGTTATCCACGTGGGCGAATTATTGAAGTTTATGGTCCAGAATCATCAGGTAAAACAACGGTTGCTCTCCATGCAATTGCAGAGGTGCAAGCAAATGGAGGACAAGCAGCATTTATCGATGCTGAGCATGCATTAGATCCAATTTATGCACAAAAATTAGGTGTTAATATTGATGAACTACTTTTATCGCAGCCGGACACAGGTGAGCAAGCCCTTGAAATTGCCGAAGCATTAGTTCGTAGTGGTGCAATTGATATTATCGTTATTGACTCAGTGGCTGCATTAGTACCTAAAGCTGAAATTGAGGGGGATATGGGTGATTCCCATGTCGGTTTACAGGCACGTTTAATGTCTCAGGCATTACGTAAACTTTCTGGTGCTATTAATAAATCGAAAACGATTGCTATTTTCATTAACCAAATACGTGAAAAAATTGGTGTAATGTTCGGGAATCCAGAAACAACACCAGGTGGACGTGCTCTAAAGTTCTATAGCTCTGTTCGTTTAGAGGTTCGCCGCGCAGAAGCTATTAAACAAGGCAATGATATTATGGGGAATCGCACAAAAGTGAAGATTGTGAAAAATAAAGTTGCACCGCCTTTCCGTACAGCTGAAGTAGATATTATGTATGGAGAAGGGATTTCAAAAGAGGGCGAAACAGTTGATTTAGGTGTGGAGCTAGACATCGTTCAAAAAAGCGGCTCTTGGTATGCTTATGGCGATGAACGTTTGGGGCAAGGACGCGAAAACGCAAAACAATATTTAAAAGAAAACCCTGCCGTTATGGAGGAAATTGCTAATAAGATTCGTTCCTCTTATGGTATCGCTGCATCTTCATACACAATCGCTGCTCATAATGAGGAAGAAGAAATGGATGAAGAATTAATGCTTCTTCTTGAAGATGAATAATAAAAATGCATTGTTCCCACTCTAATTTGAGCAGGAACAATGCATTTTTTTGTCTATATTCCATATAAAGGTGGGTATACTCATGTAGATACCATCATGATTCTAATGAGAGTGTAAAATAAAAAATTATATCCATAGTACTATTTATTCCTAATTATGTAAAATTGAATAAATGTAATTCTAGTGTAAAAGTATTAGGAAGTTTATCTTTATTCAGAGGAATACTACCACCACTATGAATTACTTTTTTCTGGAGAGGGGCGAACAGGTGCCCGACTATCCTTGACAGAGTTTGAGGCTAGCTATACAATTAAATATGTATAATTTCTGAATTATGACTTTAAATAGGCAGTACATTTTATCTTCATTCAGTAGAAAATCCCACCTCTAAAGATGGTGAGATGAATACGAATATAGTTCCTTTTCAGTGAGTGTTTAAACACCTATTGAATGAAGCTAAAGCCTTTGGCGGATGTCACAGATTTTGAAAGAAATGAATAAAAGGATGTTTACCTAAAAACTTCCATCCTGAAGGACTAAGTAAATTCAAAATCTGGACGCAATTAACCTAAGGCGAAATTGATGTATGCGCCGACTGAAACTGTATTACCCAAATAGCAAGAGGAGGTGTTCATATGGATGGAATTACTATCATCTCCGCTTTGCTTGGAATCATCGTTGGTGCCGCTGTTAGCTATATCTACATGAAAAAAGTGAATGACTCAAAAATCACTGGTGCTAAACATGTTGCTGAAACAATCGTTGAAGAAGGAAAACGAGAAGCGGAGGCATTAAAAAAGGAAGCACTACTTGAAGCCAAAGATGAAACTCACAAATTTCGTACTGAAGCTGAGAATGACATTCGTGAACGTCGTTTAGAACTTCAAAAACAAGAGAACCGTTTATTGCAAAGAGAAGAGAATCTTGATCGCAAAGATGATGCTCTAAATAAGAGAGAAGCTGGCTTAGAGCGTAAAGAACAAGCTCTTGCCGAAAGACAACAGCATATTGAACAGATGGAAAGCAAAGTGGACGAGCTCGTTGCCTCGCAAAAAGCAGAGCTAGAGCGAATTTCTGCTTTAACTAGAGATGAAGCAAAGACTATTATCTTAGGGGAAGTAGAAAAAGAGCTAGCAACTGATATTGCTGTGATGACGAAGGAATCAGAAACACGTGCGAAAGAAGAATCAGATAAAAAAGCACGTGAAATTTTATCATTAGCATTACAACGTTTTGCTGCGGACCACGTTGCAGAAACAACGGTGTCTGTCGTGAACTTGCCAAATGATGAAATGAAGGGTCGAATTATTGGTCGTGAAGGACGAAATATCCGCACATTGGAAACGCTAACAGGTATAGATTTAATTATTGATGATACTCCTGAAGCGGTTATTTTATCTGGCTTTGACCCAATTCGTCGTGAAACGGCTCGACTTGCACTTGAAAAGCTTGTACAGGATGGCCGTATTCACCCAGCTCGAATTGAGGAAATGGTGGAAAAAGCTCGTCGTGAAGTGGATGAACAAATCCGTGAAACAGGTGAGCAAACAACATTTGAAATTGGCATTCATAACTTACATCCTGATTTAATGAAAATTTTAGGCCGTATGAAATATCGTACAAGCTATGGGCAAAACGTCCTGAAACATTCAATTGAAGTCGCATATTTGGCAGGCTTATTAGCTGCTGAACTTGGTGAAGATGTAGCATTAGCTCGTCGCGCAGGCTTATTACATGATATTGGTAAAGCAATTGACCATGAAGTTGAAGGTAGCCATGTCGAAATCGGTGTGGAATTAGCAACAAAATATAAAGAACATCCAGTAGTCATTAATAGTATTGCTTCTCACCATGGTGATACAGAAGCAACATCTGTCATTGCAGTATTAGTGGCTGCAGCTGATGCATTATCGGCTGCTCGTCCAGGTGCTCGCAGTGAGACACTCGAAAACTATATCCGCAGACTTGAAAAATTAGAAGAAATTTCAGAGAGCTATGAAGGTGTAGAAAAATCCTATGCAATTCAGGCTGGTCGTGAAATTCGAATTATTGTCCAACCTGAAAAAATTGATGACCTAGCTTCACATCGCTTAGCACGAGATATCCGTAAGCGAATTGAAGAAGAGCTCGATTATCCAGGTCATATCAAAGTTACTGTCATTCGTGAAACACGTGCTGTGGAGTACGCGAAATAATATTGAATGTTAGAGGTTTCTCAAGATGAAAATCTAGGGGGACCTCTTTTTTACTGTCAATGAATATGTAATCTATGACAGCTCTTTGTAGACAAGTAGCGTCACTTTAGAGCTTGTACTGCTTTAATCAAAAGGATATTGAAGCACCTGAAATATGCTTCTTTATCTATTCAAAGAAAAGCGCTACAATCACTCTATTTCATATTTTTTTTGCTTAATACTCTTACTGAGGTTACAATTAATGATGTTATAGAGCCAGTCATTAAAAAGGGCTTCGTAAAGCTCCAACTTATAGCAATAAAATGGCGGCGCAATTGATAGAAAGAGGCGTATATAAAAATGAAAGTATTGTTTATAGGGGATATTGTCGGTTCGATTGGTAGAGACGCAGTAGAAAAATATTTACCTCGCTTAAAGAAAAAATGGAATCCAGACGTTGTAATTGCAAATGGTGAAAATGCAGCGGCAGGTCGTGGCATTACTCGTAATATTTATAATGACTTATTACAAATGGGTGTGGATGTCATTACGATGGGAAATCATACATGGGATAATAAAGATATTTTTGATTTTATTGATGATGCGGATTATTTGATTCGTCCCGCAAATTTCTCAATCGAGGCTCCTGGTAAAGGGATGGTGCAGATTTCAAAAAACGGGGTGACCTTATCTGTGATTAATCTACATGGCCGTGTGTTTTTACCTCCTCATGAAGATCCATTTGCAATGGCAGAGACATTAATCGAAGAAGCACATAAAACGTCACCACTGGTATTTGTAGATTTTCATGCAGAGGCGACAAGTGAAAAAATTGCACTTGGTTGGCATTTAGATGGTAAGGCATCGGCAGTTGTAGGCACTCATACTCATGTACAGACAGCTGATGCACGTATTTATCCGAATGGAACAGCCTATATTACAGACGTTGGCATGACAGGTCCTTACGATGAAATTTTAGGGATGACAAAAGAAAGTGTTATTTATAAATTTCAAACAAATATGCCATCTCGTTTTGAGGTGCCCAAAAAAGGACGCGATGTGCTAAGTGGCTTTTTTGTAGACATTGATAATCAAACAGGAAAAGCACTGCATTGCGAGCGTATCTATATAAATGAAGATTATCCATTTCAGGTGTGAGGGAAGAAACTATTGTGTATGCTCTAAATGCACGATAGTTTTTTTTATTCTATTGACAATAAAAAGTCATTCTTTTTTGATTGTTTGCAATATATCAGAAATGAAAATAGTCTATTTTCTTCTCGCCGAGCATAAAATGACCTATCGACAATAACTTGAGGTCCAAAAGGGGGACGTTTAGTTGTTGAGCGTAAACACTATTCGCGAAACGGGGAGGAATAATTGTGGATTCATTAAAAGTATCATCACGCTCTAATCCAAATTCAGTTGCAGGTGCATTAGTCGCGGTAATCAGAGAAAAAGGGCAAGCAGAAATGCAAGCAGTTGGGGCAGGTGCACTTAACCAAGCCGTGAAAGCAGTGGCCATTGCACGCGGATTTGTAGCGCCAAGTGGCACAGATTTAATTTGCGCACCGGCGTTTGCCGATATTTTAATTGCTGGTGAGGAACGAACAGCTTTGAAACTTCTAGTAGAAAAACGTATTCGATAAAAATGGGATGAAGTAAAATGCCTTGCACATTTTTAGTGCAGGCATTTTTTCATTATTTGCAGGAATATCTAGTTACATAATTTCAGAAAAATCACTCATCCTTAATATGTTAACTGTCACTTGAAAATAGCAAGTTAATTTTTTATACTGCATTAATGGACCATATTAATGTAAACTGAAAATTACCCAGAAATTTTGTGAAAACAAGAAGTGAAGTGAGGGAATAATTGCGACTAATGACTGATTAGTGGAGAGTGGAAAAAACTTTTACTTTAGTATTTCGATAATTACAATTTATTGAACAGGATTTTCAGTCAAAGGTCTGATTTTCGGTTAAATCGTGGAATAACAATAGTGCAGACCGTTTCTTCGTGTTAAACTTATGAAGGAAAAATAGTAGTACACATTGGATTTAAGGAGTTGTTGACATGTTACATCAGCTTTCATGGAAAGTCGGTGGGCAACAGGGTGAAGGGATTGAAAGTACAGGTGAGATTTTCTCAATGGCAATGAATCGTTTAGGTTATTTCCTATACGGTTATCGTCACTTCTCTTCTCGAATTAAAGGTGGCCATACGAATAATAAAATTACAGTTCGTCCAACAGAGGTACGATCTATTGCGGATGATTTAGATATTTTAGTAGCGTTTGACCAAGAGACAATTGACGTTAATTATAAAGAATTAACGGAAAAAGGCGTTATTTTAGCGGATTCTAAATTTGAACCAGTGAAGCCGGAAGATTCTAAGGCACCATTATTTGCCGTACCATTTACAGAAGTAGCAGCAGAGTTAGGCACTTCGTTAATGAAAAATATGGTGGCAATTGGAGCAACAGCGTCATTGTTAAATTTAGAAAACGAAGTATTCCAAAATGTTGTTGATGATATTTTTGGTAAAAAAGGTGAAGAAGTTGTTCAGAAAAATATGGAGGCCATTGCACGTGGCCGACAAATCATGAATGACCTGTTAGGTAATCGTGTAGGCGAATGGGAATTAGCGCCAGCTGATGGGAAACGCCGCATGTTTATGATTGGTAATGATGCTATTGCACTTGGAGCACTTGCAGCTGGGACACGCTTTATGGCAGCCTATCCAATTACGCCAGCTTCTGAAATTATGGAATACCTAATTAAAAAATTACCGAAATTCGGTGGTACAGTTATCCAAACAGAAGATGAGATTGCTGCAGCGACAATGGCAATTGGTGCAAACTTCGGTGGTGTTCGTTCCTTTACAGCTTCAGCTGGACCAGGTCTTTCGTTAATGATGGAAGCAATTGGTCTTTCAGGTATGACAGAGCAGCCACTAGTTGTTGTTGATACACAGCGTGGCGGCCCATCAACAGGATTACCAACAAAGCAAGAGCAATCAGATTTGATGGCAATGTTATATGGTACACATGGCGAAATTCCTAAAGTAGTGATTGCACCTTCAACAATGGAGGAAGCATTTTTTGATACAATCCAAGCCTTTAACATTGCNNAGGAATTACAATTACCAGTTATTCTAATGACTGATTTACAATTATCTCTAGGTAAACAATCTGTTGAACCATTTGATTACAACAAAATTGAAATCCGTCGCGGGAAAATGGTCACTGATGACATTGAAGAGGTGGCAGATAAAGCTTATTTCAAACGTTATGAAAATTCAGAAGATGGTATTTCACCGCGCGTGCTACCTGGTACATTAAACGGTATTCACCATGTAACTGGTGTCGAGCATGATGAAACAGGAAAGCCATCAGAAGCAACTGGTAATCGTCAAACACAAATGGATAAACGATTCCGTAAGCTAGCTTCATTAACATTTGATCAGCCAGTTTATATAAATGCACCACATGAGGAAGCGGATATTTTACTAGTGGGCTTTAACTCAACACGTGGAGCGATAGAGGAAGTACAAGAACGATTAAATGCTGAGGGCATGAAGGTAAACCATGCGCATATTCGTTTAATTCATCCATTCCCATCTAAAGAAATAGCTCCTTTAGTAGCGACAGCGAAAAAGGTAATTGTTGTGGAAAATAATTATACGGGCCAATTAGCCAATATTATGAAAATGAATGTTGGTGGTCACGATAAAATTGAGACGATTACAAAATATAATGGTACACCATTCTTGCCAGGTGAATTAGAAAATCGTGTGAAGGAGTTGACTCACTAATGGCAACATTTAAGGATTTTCGTAATACAGTAAAACCAAATTGGTGCCCAGGCTGTGGCGACTTCTCTGTACAAGCGGCCATTCAACGCGCTGCGGCAAACGTTGGCATCGAACCAAATGAGCTAGCTGTCATTTCTGGGATTGGCTGTTCGGGCCGTATTTCAGGCTACATTAATTCTTATGGTTTCCATGGTATCCATGGTCGTGCACTACCGATTGCACAAGGCTTAAAAATGGCGAACCGTGATTTACATGTTATCGCTTCGGGTGGTGATGGCGATGGCTTTGCAATTGGTATGGGGCATACAATTCATGCCATCCGCCGTAATATTGACATTACTTATATTGTTATGGATAACCAAATTTACGGTTTAACAAAGGGGCAAACATCTCCACGTTCAGCGGCAGGCTTTATTACAAAATCTACACCAGGTGGGGCGATTGAGCCATCCTTAAAACCATTAGAGGTAGCATTAACAAGTGGCGCAACTTTTGTGGCTCAAGGCTTCTCAACAGATATTAAAGAATTAACCGCGCTAATAGAAGCGGGTATTAATCATAAAGGCTTCTCGTTTATCAACGTATTCTCACCTTGTGTTACGTATAACAAAGTAAACACGTACGATTGGTTTAAAGAAAACTTAACGAAGCTTGCTGATATCGAAGGCTATGATAATTCTGACCGTGGTATGGCAATGCGTACAGTGATGGAGCATGAGGGCTTAGTAACAGGTATTATTTATCAAGATACTGAAACAGCTTCATATCAAGAAAAAGTACCAGGCTACTCAGAGCTACCATTAACTGATATTGATATCAAAATGAGCGAAAATGATTTTAATGAATTAGTAAAAGAATTTATGTAAATCAATAACAAAGCGTATTTAAGAAAATCTTAAATACGCTTTTTGCATGTTAAAAATCAGCAAAAGCCCCATTATTGCCCCCAAGGTTGTTCACCATATCTTTTGAGCATTACGACTTCACCATCATTTTTTTTAATACGATTATATACATACTTAATTTTGTATTCGTTGTATTTTTCTAATTCGATTTTGTCGTAAAAATTCTTTGATAGAGTTAACTCCCGTTCATCAATTAAAAGATAGTGATCTCCGTTCTTCTCCATAATATTTTGTTCATCAATTTTAAAGGTGCTTTCGATTTGCACATCATTTAACGTATAAAAACCTACAGCAAACAAGCCTATAAATAAGAGTGATAAACAGATAGCTATCCAATTACCTTTTCTCAAGACCATCTCCTCCTTTTTTTATCTTTATCTTTTATACGAATAATCCATAAGATAGTTTCAAATTCTCTCGTTATTACGAATAACAACAATAAAAATTTCAATCCTTATAAAATCCTTATAATTATTTTTTACATTATAGTCATCGAAAGGATGATGACTTTAAATGGATACTATTATTTTAAAAACAGAAAATCTGAGTAAAAGCTTTAAGGGACAAAAAATTGTAGAGGATTTGTCCCTGACGATACCACGCAATACTGTCTATGGTTTACTAGGTCCTAATGGTGCTGGAAAATCAACAACATTAAAAATGATGACTGGTATGCTGCGCCCAAGTACAGGTAAAATATTTTTTAATGGACATGAATGGAATCGTAATGATTTACATGATATTGGTGTATTAATCGAAACACCTCCCCTATATGAAAATTTAACGGCAAGAGAAAATCTGAAGGTTCGAACGATTGCGCTTGGATTACCAGCATCACGTATTGATGAGGTATTAAGGATTGTCGATTTGACCAATACAGGGAAAAAAAGAGCCGGACAATTTTCCTTAGGCATGAAACAGCGTTTAGGAATAGCTATTGCACTGTTAAACTATCCAAAGCTTTTAATTCTCGACGAACCAACGAATGGACTTGATCCAATTGGCATTCAAGAGCTAAGAAAATTAATTCGATCTTTTCCAGAACTAGGTATTACTGTAATATTATCAAGCCATATCCTGTCAGAAGTGGAGCAGGTCGTTGATGAAATAGGGATTATTGCAGGAGGGAAATTAGGCTATCAGGGAGTTGCACCACAGGGACAGGAATTAGAAGCATTATTTATGCAGGTAGTGTCTGCTAGTAGAAAGGCAGGCAATTAGTATGATTTCCATAGTGAGGGCTGAAAGATTAAAATGGAAAAAGACTTTTATTGTTAAATTAGTTTGGCTAGCACCCATAGTGGCGATAGTACTAACTGCTTTATTAATGGGAGGAAGCTTTTTTCAAAAGGGTGCTTATAATTGGTGGTATACAATGCTCTTACCAGGTGCTTTGACGATATGTTGTGCAATAGTGGTGGAAAAAGATGCTAAATTGAAATATCATAGTATTCTCGCAATGCCGATTGATCTGAAGAAGATCTGGTTTGGTAAAATACTTGCATGTAGTGCCTGGTTGTTATTCATTTCACTTATTTTCTTTACAGGAATTACTGCTGGTGGAATACTTTTTGGCAATAGCTTTTCTTTCATAAATAGTCTTACAGGTAGTTTGTTAATTTTCGTCACGTTTTTATGGCAAATTCCACTTTGTTTATTCCTTGCGGCAAAATTAGGAACTTATATGGCTATTTTTATAAATTTAGTCGGCAATCTTGCTGGTATGATTGCATTTGCGGATGGAGAGTTTTGGTATAGCGTTCCTTATGCGATTACAGCAAGACTAATTTGTCCAACATTGGAAATTTTACCAAATGGTCTGCCAGTGCCTGAGGGTAGCCCATTATTAAGCATGTCGGTTATAGTTCCAGGTATATTAATTGCTTTAGCATGGTTTGCATTAATTAGCTTCTTTACTGCACGTTGGTTTCAGAAAAAGGAGGCGAAATAGTGTATGGTAATGTTAAGATTACTGAGAGCAGAGTTTCTTAAAATAAAAAGAACGCCATTTTTACTAACTCATCTCCTTGTACCGATTATTTTTTCTGGGCTATTTTTAGCATACTATTCTTATTCACCATGGAATTTTGAGTGGAAAATATCCGGTTATTTTCAGGCTCTCTCATGCGGGTTTCCAATTATTATTGGATTAGTTTGTGCAATGGCTGCGGAGCAAGAAGCAAAGGCAGGGCAGTTTCAGGAGATGCTAACCGCTACTAAAACCAAAATAGTGGCCTATTTAAGCAAGTTGCTACTGTTATTGTTATTTAGTTTTGGAGCAATATTACTGTCCTTCGGTATTTTTAGTGTTGGCTTTATTGAGCTTTTGCATGAAGATACTTTTGGTTATCAATTTTATTTTATAGCTGGATGTATTCTATTTATTAGCTTTGCATTTTTATATATTTTACATTTTTTTGTTAGTCTTCAATTTGGTAAAGGTGCCTCAATCGGTTTAGGTATTGTGGGATCACTAATAGTAGCCCTACTACTCACTGGACTAGGTGATGGTATTTGGTCATTTATACCTTATGGTTGGGGTGGTCACTTTGTTTCATTGTGGGCAATGAGAGCGTCCGGGCTTGATCTATCGACGGTAGAAATAGGACTCCAGGAAGGTATTATTGCTTCAGTTTGCGGAACATTGCTAGCGTTAGTCCTATCTTGTTTATGGTTCTGGAGATGGGAAGGAAGAAAAACAGAAAGCTAGGGAAAATGATGAGGGTAGAAGTATGGCAAAAATATTAGCAGTGGATGATGAAAAAGATATTTTAGTATTGATAAAAAATGCATTACTAAAAGACGAACATTTAGTAACAGTAGTTTCTGATGCGACAGAAGTAAGTAAAATGAATCTTGGTGCTTTCGATTTAATTTTATTGGATGTGATGATGCCCGAAATTGATGGATTTACTTTATGTGGCCAAATACGTCATGCTGTAGATTGTCCTATCCTTTTTTTAACAGCTAAATCGTTGGAGGAGGATCTAATGTATGGTCTAGGTCTTGGCGCAGATGATTATATGATCAAGCCGTTTGGCATTGGGGAGCTGCGTGCAAGAGTGAATGCGCATTTGAGACGCGAAAAAAGAGAAAGACGTAGCATTCTTTTTGTAGATAATGTTCACTTCAACCTATCTGGCAAAGAGCTGTTTGTAAATGAAGTTAAGGTAATGCTGACAAAAAGCGAATATGAAATATGCGAATTTCTAGCTCGAAATCGGGGACAGGTGTTTTCTAAAGAAAGGATTTATGAAACTATTTTTGGGTTTGATGGGAAAAGTGACAGTACGGCAATCACTGAGCATATTAAAAATATTCGTTCGAAGCTTCATGCCTTTGATGTGGACGTGATTGATACTGTTTGGGGGATCGGATATAAATGGAGACAATAAAGCCGACTAAAGGAACACGACTACATACTTTTTTTCTTCGATATCTCTTTTTCCTAAGTTTAGGCGTCATTCTGTTAGTAGTACTACTGCTAGGTTTAACGTTGTTTGCACTCTCTACCAATATCGTATTACCAGCAAATTATGCGGAAACTCAAATTTCATTATCAAGGGATCGTATTGCATCTAGTAGTTCAGTTACAGCTGATATGATCCCAGATCTTGTTGATTACGCTGTCTTTTCTAAAGAAGGTAAATTTCTTGCAGGAAATCTTTCAAATAAGGAAGCTTTAAAAGCTTGGGATGCAATGAATAAAAAGCATTCTCAAAGTATCACTCATTTTTACTCGTTTATAGAGCGAAAAAATGAGATTTGTATATTACGGTATGATTTAGTGCCACAGTATCGTTCGGCTATTATGAGGAAGTATTTACCCAATCCACAACTGTTAGATATTCTACTGTTTATTATAGGGGTTATTACTATAGCAACTGTCCTTGCAATCCATTTTGGAAGAAAGCTCAAGAAAAAAATGTTTAGCTTGCAGGAAGCTATTGAAAAAATACAAAATCAAAATTTGGATTTTAGTATTAATCCAACAGGAATTCGTGAAATAGATGATATATCCATCTCACTGGAGCAGATGAAAAGAGCATTAAATAACTCATTAAAGCAGCAATGGGAATTAGAGCGAGCACGAAGAGAACAAATATCAGCTCTTGCTCATGATTTGAAAACACCTCTTACCATTATTCGAGGAAATGCAGAGCTTTTACAGGACACTGTCCAAGATGAGACACAAAGAGAATATAATGACTATATTTTAAAAAATACGATGGAAATTGAGAAGTTTACAAAACAGCTAATAGATCTATCGAAAATGGAGCAAAAAGTTGTTAGTGAAAAAGCGAATGTAGAAATGGATGCATTTATTCTTCAGCTAGAACATCAAATGAAGGCTCTTTCTTTAGAAAAAAGCCTTGAAGTGATTGTTGAAAAGGACAATCTTCCGGCTTCAATCTTTATGGATAAAGAGCTTTTTTATCGAGCTATGTTGAATCTGATTGTCAATGCAGTAGAGCATTCGCCAATTAAAAGCAAAGTCATATTATTGGTTCAAGGAGAGATGAATTTCGTTCATTTTACTGTAGTCGATAGTGGTGCTGGTTTTTCAGCAAAAGATTTAAAGGAAGCCACAAAGCAGTTTTATCGGGGAGATCCAAGTAGAAACTCTGCAAATCATCATGGTATGGGGCTTTATATTGCCCAATCTATCATTACTAAACATGGTGGAACGTTGACACTCGGAAATGATGCAATGTCTGGTGGAGGTAAGGTAACCATTACGATTCCAATCTATCCTTAAAAAGAATGAATTTAGCGTAGAGCTAAGTTCATTCTTTTTTTCTCTTTATTTCGGTTATACGTAGCGTTAACAGTTCTATAGGTAATGTGTGCTGATTAGCGTTTTCTTAGATATAAAGAAAACAATTAACATTCCTCAATGGTGAGGGGCTATAAAAGTTATTATAATGAAACAGCCTTTCCATTAAATGCTTAAGTTTAAATAGCAAAGTAGTTTTTATTTTTTTAGTATAGATTTTTAAATCAATTCAAGGAGGAACGCTATGAGCAAAGTATGGAAACGGGCAGTATCATTATTCGCCATCTGTTTGTTATTTACACAGACTATATTTGGCAGTGTATCTGTCCTAGCAGAGTCAAATGGCAGTGCACAGCCGATACTCAACATCATCATGACAACGGATGGGGAGCCCTATAAGGAGGGTGACATCGCTACAAGTCCTGTTACGATTCAAGTCACAACGTCCTCAGCTGATAGTGCCAGTATACAGATAGAGCTATCCAAGGACAAGGGTGATTCGTGGGAGGAATTGGATAGCATGGCACCCCTTGTGCTAACAGAGGAGGGCGACTATTATCTTTGGTTTAGAATCAAGGGACAGCAAGCCATCAACAAGCTTCATGTTCGTATCTTACCACGACTTACTGTATTAGCTGGAAGTCATCCGATTTATGTAAATGCAGCATCAACTGGAGGTAATGATGGTAGCAGCTGGAATAATGCCTTCAAAGATTTACAATCAGCACTCAATGCAGCTCAAACAGGGGATGAAATTTGGATTGCCACTGGAACCTATACACCCACAAAGAAGATTTCTGCAAATGATCCACGTACTGCAACCTTCCAAATGAAAAATGGAGTAGCAATTTATGGAGGCTTTCAGGGAACAGAAACCAAATTAGCTGAGCGTAATGTTCAAGCAAACCCAACAATATTAAATGGTCTAGGGGATATTTACCATGTATTTTATCACCCAAATGGCTTGTATTTAGATAGTTCAGCTGTACTTGATGGAGTGACGATTACAGGAGGGGATGCCAATGGAAGCTTGGAGCATATGTATGGAGGCGGTATGTACAACTGGAGGAGTAGCCCAACCATAACGAATGTAACATTCAGTGAGAATAAGGCAAGCATTGGTGGTGGCATGTACAATGACAACGTTAGTAGTCCAACCATAACGAATGTGGTGTTTAGTGAAAATGAGGCAGACTTTGGTGGTGGGATGTACAATACTAACTATAGTAGTCCAACCATAACAAATGTGGTGTTTAATGGAAACGAGGCAACCGAAGGAGGGGGAATGTACAATTATCAGAAAAGTAACCCATCCTTAACAAACGCAACATTCAATGGAAATAAGGCAAACGCTGGAGGTGGCATGTTCAATAATAACGCTAGTAACCCAAACTTAACAAGTGTAACATTCAGTGGAAATAAAGCAAACGCTGGAGGTGGCATGTACAACTGGAGTAGTAGCCCATCCATAACGAATGTAACTTTCAATAGGAATGAGGCAACTGCTGATGGTGGAGGCATATTCAATTATGATAGTAGCCCGACACTAACGAATGTAGAGTTTAGTGACAATACAGCAAATTATGGAGGAGTCTTGTCCAATCTTAATAGTAGCCCTACACTATTGAATGTAACAATCAGCGGGAATCAGTTTAAGGGAGAGAAAGGTGCAATCGTTGGTGGGAATTCGCAAAGTAAAATTCAAAATAGTATTATCGTTGGTAACCATAATAACCCAGCTCTTTCTAACTATACGGGCACGATTGCCAATAGCTTATTGGATGTAGAGGAAAATGGGACTGTACTAGCTAAATTCCACAAGACAAAATCAGATGTAGAAACGGACACTTATAAACCTGAAGATTTATTTATCAATCCAAGTCAGTCTGATTATAGACTAAGAGCAAACTCACCAGCTATTAACAAAGGGAACAATAGTGATAATACGATATTAACCGACCTTTCTGGCAATCCTCGTATTCAAGGAGTGAATATTGATTTAGGTGCATATGAGGCATTTCCTTATACGGTGACATATCAGGAAAATGGAGCGATAAATGGGGACGTACCAATTGATAAGGAAACATATGATCAAGGACATTCAGTAATTGTACAAAGCAATAGTGGCAATCTTGAGAGAGCAGGCTATACGTTTAAAGGTTGGAATACGCAAGCGGATGGAAAAGGTACACTTTATGCAGAAAATACAACATTCCCAATGGGCAAAGCGGATGTCACATTGTATGCAGAGTGGATGGTGAATCCAACCTACCAAGTTCAATATGATAAGAACGGTGCAACAGGTGGTCAAGTGCCACAGGATCACAACGAGTATGAAGAAAACGAAATGGTAACAGTACAAAGCAATAGCGGCAATCTTGTGAGGGAAGGCTATACGTTCAAGGGCTGGAACACACAAGCAGATGGAAAAGGCACCCCCTACAC
>NZ_DKJS01000061.1:67070-102432 GCF_002455205.1 Lysinibacillus sp. UBA6686
CAACAGGTGGTCAAGTGCCACAAGATAATAACGAGTATGAAGAAAACGAAATGGTAACGGTCCAAAGCAATAGTGGCAAGCTTGTAAGGGCAGGGTATACGTTCAAGGGCTGGAATACACAAGCAGATGGAAAAGGCACCCCCTACACCGAAAACGCAATCTTCCCAATGGGTAAAACAAATATCACATTATATGCACAGTGGACAGTAAACCCACCAACAACTGGTGGAAGTACTACATCTCCATCAGCATCAAACGACAATGATTTTTCCCCACGGGCACCTGTAAAAATTACGTTTCATACAAATGGTGGCATAACACTAGCGCCAATCGAGATTGCATACAATACTAAAGCAAAAGATTTACCTATCCCAACAAGAGAGGGCTTTCGCTTTGATGGTTGGTATCAGGATGTAGCGTTAACGACACAGTGGGCTGAGGATATGCTTGTGAGGGAAAATCTCACGCTGTATGCGAAATGGACAGTATTGCTAGTAGAAGAATCGAAAAAACCAATAGAACCAATAGAACCAATAGAGCCACACCAGTCATCTGTGGTAACTTTTCAGGATATTGATAACCATTGGGCAAGAGAAATGATTGAGGCATTAGCAACACAGGGCATTATTAAGGGCTATAAAGATGGTACTTTCCGTCCAAATGAGCCGATTAGCCGACAGCATGTGATGGCACTCTTTACACGCGCCTTTCAGTTCGAAGCTATTCGTCCAGCAACAGTCTTTTCTGATGTGACCCCAAATCATCTATACTATGATGAGATTATGACCATGCAGCGGGCAGGGATTATCGACGGCACAAATGATACATTCGCGCCAGCAGCCTATCTTACAAGAGCACAGTTAGCAAAAGTTTTAGTGGGTACATTGCGTCTAACACCTGAAGGTAGTAGCTCATTCAAGGATGTATCCAGTTCACATTGGAGTGCAGGCTATATTGCAGCACTAGAACGAAGAGGAATTGCCTTGGGGGATAATGGCTATTTCCGTCCTGAGGCTCCTGTTACAAGAGCACAATTAGCAGCCTTTTTATATCGTGCAATGCAGCAAGGGACGTCTGAATTTTAAGGCGTCTCTTTTTTCATCCTATTCACGAGTATTCAGTTATGTAAATTATTGTGTAGCATATTACGGGAAAATACATAAATAAGCGCTTGCCGTACAGGAAAACTTCCTATAAAAAATGCTACAATAAAAGAAAAAAAGAAGAGGCGATGTGCGTGAGTAACGTCATTGATTTTATTGCAAAGAAAAAAGAACGAGAAGAAAGGCAGCGTGTTCAAGAATTAGAGCACTATGTTGCGACGCAGTGTACCTTTGAGCATCCCGAGAATATTGACACACTTGTTGATGAAAAAATAATCGAAGTGAAAGATCATTCGTTATTTTTGGGTTTTTTATCCATTTTAAAGGATGAGCAAATTGATCCTCTTGATATTTTTCAGGATGTGTTTACTTTCGAGCCGGCTCACTTTGAGGTGTCCTATAATATGAGATGGTGGTCAGTTGTCCAGCTTGCCTTTACATTTTTAACAATCCTAAAGGAAAACGAGCCGCATACATATGCAGATTTTCTTGGTTTATCCGAATAATTTAGAGTGTGTGCACGTCTTCAAATGCTATCAAAACGTGCGCATACGCCAGAATTTCCCCAATTGTCAACCCCGATCCATTTTAATCTTTACAATACTCTCATTCTCAAAATAAAAATTCATATATTTTATAATTCCTCAATAATTTTTACCGAATATTTTAAAGCCCTCCATACTTGCTTAATGTTTGTTTTATAACATTACCGTTGTAAGCAAATAAAAATAAACAAAAACAAATGGAGGGTCCAACTTATGGCAATGCGAAAGTTATGGAAGAAAGGTCTTATTGGTGCATTAGCAATTTCAATGTTGGCAGCTTGTTCTGATAGTTCTTCTAGTTCTAATGAAGTTAACAGTGATTTAACGCTTGAAGAAATTACGAAAAAAGCAAAGGAAGAAGGAAACGTTAATTCAGTCGGTATGCCAGATACATGGGCAAACTGGGTGGAGACTTGGGAAGAGCTTGGTACGGAATATAGCTTAAAGCATAAGGATACAGATATGTCGAGTGCTGAGGAGCTGGCAAAGTTTGAAGCGGAAAAGGAGGATGCAACTGCCGATATCGGTGATGTAGGAATTGCCTTTGGTCCAATTGCCAAGGATAAGGGCTTAACATTACCATACAAAACGTCTTATTGGGATGAAATACCAGACTGGGCAAAGGATGATGAAGGACACTGGATAGTGGGTTACACAGGAACTATTTCATTTTTAACAGATAAAAACAATGTCAAAAACGCTCCTACTTCTTGGGAGGATCTTAAAAACGGCGATTATAATGTCAGCATTGGCGATGCACTAACTGCGAATCAAGCACAGTTTGCCATTTTAGCAGCTGCGATGGCATTTGGTGGAGATGAATCGAATATTCAGCCAGGGATAGACTTTTTTGCAGACCTAGCAAAGCAGGGGCGTTTGCAGGGTGATCCTTCTGTGGCGAATTTAGAAAAAGGTGAAATTGATGTAGCCATCCTTTGGGATTTTAATGCGCTAGGCTATCGACACCAAATTGATGAACAACGCTTTGATGTAGTTATTCCCTCTGAAGGTTCTGTCACATCAGGCTATGCAACGATTATAAACAAATACGCTAAAAATCCTCATGCTGCAATGCTAGCGCGTGAATATATTTTATCTGATGCAGGGCAAGAAAATTTGGCGAAAGGATACGCTCGTCCGATTCGTGACAAGGTTCAATTATCAGACGATGTGAAGCAGCTATTACTACCTTCGGATATGTACAAAAACGCACAGCCAGTGAAAGATCAAAAGAAATGGGAAGAAACAACAAAACAGATTCCACAACTCTATCAGGAGCAGGTATTAATTCATGCAAAATAATAAAGTTGTCTTAATAGTCGTAGATGCACTTCGTTTTGATACAGCCTGTACCCATATGGGATTTATGCATCATTTAGTGGAACGTAAAATTGCCGCACGCTATAAGGTTTGCTCAGAGGTTCCATCATTATCAAGACCTTTATATGAGACGATTTTAACAGGAACACCACCTATTGTGCATGGTGTCACAAGCAATATGACAGTACGTCTATCCACTCAAAACAGCCTATTTCATTTGGCGAAAGAAAATGGTTTGACTACAGCAGCCGCAGCTTATTATTGGGTTAGTGAGCTTTATAATCGAGCACCATTTATGCATATGGAGGACAGGCTACAATTAGATACACAACTACCTATCGAAAACGGCTTGTTCTACTTCGAGGATCATTATCCCGACAGTCATTTATTTGCAGATGCTGCTTGGCTAATGGATCAAAAGCAGCCTGATTTTCTCTATATTCATCCAATGAATGTAGATGATGACGGTCATAAATTTACAGCAGATTCTGCACAATATCGAAATCGTGTGTTAGCAGTTGATGCATTATTATCATTATTTATTCCAAAATGTCTTGCACAGGGCTATGAGGTCATTGTCACTGCAGATCATGGCATGACGAGTGATGGGAATCATGGAGGCACAACAGTAGAGGATCGTCATGTACCGATGTTTGTTATGTCTAAGCGAGTGAAGGCAGGTATAAAGGATGAGATTGTCTCTCAGCTTCAAATAGCACCACTTTGCTGTTATTTATTAGGAATAGAATCTTCCGATGAAATGGTTTCACTGTTATTAGAGGGCGTACAGTCCTTAAAAAAAGTTTAGTATGTATGAAATATTCGCGCCTTGTACAGGGTCGAGGTTAGAGGCGCGAATATTACTACAGGAAACAGCCGCGATTAATTATAGAAAGAAGTGATTGTATTGATATCGAAGCGGCAATCGATTGCCTGGCTATCTCCCTTTGTTGTACTAGTATTGCTATTTTTTTTAGTGCCGTTGCTGTACATGCTTATCACAAGCTTTCAAAATAGTGATGGCTTTACACTTGCACAATATCAATCTGTCCTGACGAATGGTTATATTTTACAAGGTTTTAAAAATAGTATTACCCTGTCTGTTATTTCAGCAGTGATTGCATTAATCATTACTTTGTTTGCTGTCTATGCAATGATGAGGTTTTCTCCGTCAATGAGGGAGAAGATTTTAATATTGACAAACTTAACATCTAATTTTTCGGGTATTCCACTAGCGTTTGCCTTTATTGTTTTACTTGGTAATAGTGGGTTGTTTACATTGCTATTCGACAAATGGGGTATCGACACATTTTCCTCTTTTTCACTTTATAGCTGGGGTGGTCTGCTACTGATTTATATCTATTTTCAGCTACCGTTAGCATTAATGCTACTTTACCCAATCTATGATGGAATCCAACAACAATGGAAGGAAGCAGCCGCATTGCTTGGAGCTTCTACCTGGCAATTTTGGCAAAAGATTGGCATTCCGGTTATGCTTCCTGGAATTGTAGGAACATTTAGTGTGCTTTTTGCTAATGCAATGGGGGCATATGCATCAGCCTATGCACTGACAAGCAGTAATTACAATTTGGTGGCCATAAGAATTGGTTCGCTAATTAAAGGAGATATTTTTGCACAGCCAGAGCTAGCCAGTGCTATTGCCGTATTACTTGCGGTAACGATGGTGACGGCAATGTTGTTAAGTGAATGGAGTATTTCAAAAACTAGGAGGAAGCTGTAATGAAAAAAAGAGGCTTTGCAGATTTATTTTTCCTCCTGCTCGCACTGTATTTAGTGTTGCCGGTTGTGGCCACAATGCTTTATGCCTTTGCGACAAAATGGAATAAGACGATTTTGCCAGAAGGACTAACCTTTAAATGGCTGGCAACATTATTTCAAGATGCTGAATTTATACAGGCATTTGGGCGCTCTGTTTTATTGTCCTGTGGGGCAGTTTTGATTGCATTGCTCGTCATCGTTCCAGCTATCTTTGTAATTGTCTTGTATTTTCCAAAATATGAGAAGTGGATACAAGTGGCGGTTGTCATGGTCTATTCATTTCCAGGCATTATTTTAGCAGTTGGATTAATCCGTGTTTATAGCAAATTAGGTGTCTCCATGATTTTGGTAGTGTTAGGTGCCTATGTGATTGGCATACTTCCCTACATTTATCAGGGAACACGCAATAGTCTACGAAATATAGATGCACGCCAGCTATTAGATGCAGCACAAATATTGGGGGCCTCTAAATTTCAGGCATTTACCAAAATATTATTACCAACTGTTTATCCTGGCTTATTTGCAGGTGCATTATTATCTTTTTCCGTCCTATTTGGAGAATTTGTATTGATCAATCTAGTGGTTGGGTCTCGCTTTGAAACCGTGCAAATTTATTTAATGAAAAAGCTTAGTACAAGCGGACATATTGCCAGTGCAGTTGTTTTCATTTATATCGTTCTAATGGGATTAGTAACGTTCACTATTGCAAAATTAACGAAACAATCGAAAGGTGCTACAAATGGATGAGTTATATTGTAATTGAAGGACTTCATAAAAAATATGGACAATCCACTGTTTTAACAAATATTGAGATGAGTATCGAAAAGGGCGAGTTTATCACGCTTTTAGGTCCTAGCGGCTGTGGGAAAAGTACCATTTTACGAATTTTAGCAGGCTTAACCGATGCATCTGCAGGGAAAATTCAAATTGAAGGAAAAGATATGCACGATGTTCAACCAAAGGATCGTCAAGTTGGGATGGTGTTTCAATCCTATGCACTGTTTCCTAATATGACAGTTAAGGACAATGTTGCTTTCGGCTTGCGTATGCAAAAAATAACTTCAGCTGAGATTGAACAGCGTGTACAAGAAATGCTAGAGACTGTGCATTTATCAGAAAAGGCACAGGCTTACCCAAAGGAATTATCAGGCGGTCAACAGCAGCGAGTAGCTCTAGCGCGTGCGTTAATTGTTCGACCCAAGGTATTACTATTGGATGAGCCTTTAAGTGCATTAGATGCTCAAATTCGTAAGAAACTGCAGGCAGATTTAAGAGATATTCAGCAAAAATTAGGCATTACCATGATTTTAGTCACACACGATCAAGAAGAGGCTATGGCTGTTTCTGACAGAATTTTTGTGATGAATAATGGGATGATTGCACAAAGTGGAACACCGACTGCCATTTATACAAGACCAGAAAGTGAGTTTATTGCAAGCTTTATTGGTCATTACAATGTTTTTACACGGCAAACTTTAGAGAAAATGATAGGGGAGTTGTTACCCCATGGTTACTCAAAGTTCGCTATCCGTCCAGAGGCCATCCACCTAGATAGGAGACAGGGGGATGTATCCATGGCTGGTGTGGCAAAGCAGTCATTTATGAGCGGCAATGTGATTCGTACAATGTTTGAGGGTGACTGCCTCTTTACGATGGAGCAGCTTCACGAGCGTGAGCAACGAATCAAAATAAATGAAAAATATATGTGCTATGTGGCAAGGGAAGATGTGATTGCATTAACATGACGTATGCAAAAATTGAACGATTCGAATTTATTTTAAAACAATTAGAGACAGATGGAAAAATTATAGTTGCCAATATTGCAGAAGAGCTACAGGTGGCCCCAGAGACAATACGTAGAGATTTTGATGAGCTAGAGCAACAACATTTATTAACGCGTGTCCATGGTGGCGCCATTAAGTATACGAATGTTAGAAATGAACCGGCATTTTTACGCAAGCTGCAAATGCAAAAAGAAGCAAAGCGCAATATCGCACGCTTGGCAGCAAGGCGTATTTGTGATGGGGATACAATTGCTGTTGATACAGGGACAACGACAGTGCATATAGCAGATTTCATCATGGCGGTTAATGATATTACAGTCGTTACGAATTCCATTGCTGCAGCCGTACAGTTTAATTTAGCAATTGAAGAACGGCGAATGACAGGGAAAGTCATACTGCTAGGAGGTACCACAAATCCAAGACAATCCTCAGTTGCAGGTGCGATGACCCTAGAATTGTTAGGGAATATGAATTTTGATAAAGCGTTTTTATCCTGTGGTGGCATTAGTGAGGGCGTTATTTACGATTATGATTTGGATGAATCACTGATTTCTAAAAAAATGCTTGATCATAGTAAAATGAATTATTTATTAGCGGATGCCTCTAAATTAAATGGTAGATCCTTTTATCAAATTTGCCATATTGAGGAGTGTACAGAAATTTTTTGTGATATAGCTTGTCCGCTAGAGTGGCTGGCCTTTGAGGAAAAATGGACGGAATGCAATGGAGGGAAAAGCTAATGATTGATTATCATGTACATTTAGAGGAGGGGCCATACTCATTCCGTTGGCTAGAGCGTACTTCTCAAGCAATGGCATTTTTTAATGATGAGGATGATGGAAAAGGGTCCAAGGCATCTATTGAAAAGACAATGCAACTGCTAACAAGTCGACTGCAAAGTGGATGTTATAGTGAGCAATGGCTGAATTTATATCTACAGCAAGCTAAGAAGCTAGGCTTGCGTGAGGTAGGCATTGTGGATCATTTATATCGCTTTAAGGAGACGCGCGCCTATTTCGAGCGTTATATGCAGCTAGACAATACCAAGACAATTGGAAAGATGCAGCGTTACTGGCTAGATAATGTAATGACCGAGAGCATTGATGATTTTGTGTCAGCAATTATTCGTGCAAAAGAAAAGTGGTGTCAGCATGGGATTGCTTTAAAGCTCGGCATCGAGGCAGATTACTTTGTTGGAGGTGAGGAAGAATTAGCATCATTATTGAATAGGTATCCATGGGATTATGTAATTGGCTCCGTTCATTTTGTGGATGGCTGGGGCTTTGATAATCCACAGACTCAATATATATTTGAGAATATGGATGAGGCTGCATTACAGCAAAGCTATGAGCGATTCTTTGCAACGGTTGAGAAAATGATCCATTCCAAAATGTTCGATTTTGTAGCGCATTTGGACAATTTTAAAGTATTTGACTATCAAGTGAAAGATGTGGCTTTTCTCGATTCTTGGTATGAGCGAATTGCAAGGGCACTTGTGGCGGCGCAAACAGCTACAGAAATAAATGCTGGCTTATATTATCGCTATCCCGTGAAGGAAATGTGCCCAGGTCCTCGTTTCTTAGAAGCATTAATTAAGCATGGGGTTACTTTTACTGTTTCCTCAGATGCTCATTTCCCGGACGATTTAGGAAAGCATACATTTGCCAATGCAGGTTTACTAAAAAGTCATGGTGTTCAATCAATTGTTGGGTTTAATCAACGTCATAAACAATATATAAAATTATAATGAAGGTCGCCGTTGATGAAATCATCGGTGATTTTTTATTAGGGGGAAGTAACGGATAGAAAAAGCGAACTGGTGGATGGAATCATTTAAATGACGGATAGAAGCGACGAAATGAAGGATAGCCCTCTCAATTGAACGAAGCGTAATTAAGTCTAAACCACGACATTTAGTACGCAAACCTTGTAGGATATAGCAATTATTCAGTATAATAATTAAATGGGAATTCAAATGCATGGAATTCGTTTGAAAGGAGTTACCTGATTACGATGAATGAGGAACAACGTTTAGCTAATCAACAGATCGATCAACCAAAACATAAAGACAAGCCTGAAAAGGATTATAGTAAATATTTTGAAACGGTCTTTACCGCCCCTTCGTTAAAGGATGCAAAAAAACGAGGAAAAGAAGAGGTAAAGTACCATAAGGACTTTAAAATTGCTCAAGAATTTGCGGGTATGGGTGTTGATCGTACCTTTTATATTCGTACGTATGGCTGCCAAATGAATGAGCATGATACAGAGGTAATGGCTGGGATTTTTATGCAGCTTGGTTACACGCCAACGGATAAGATAGAGGAAGCCGATGTCGTGTTGTTGAATACGTGTGCAATCCGTGAAAATGCAGAAAACAAAGTATTTGGAGAGCTTGGTTTCTTGCTGAAATATAAACGTAAAAACCCAGAAATGCTAATTGGTGTTTGTGGCTGTATGTCACAGGAAGAATCCGTTGTCAATAAAATTTTAAGAAGCTATCCACATGTTGATATGGTATTTGGTACACATAATATTCACCGTTTACCGAACATCTTAAAAGAAGCTTATATGTCTAAGGAAATGGTCATTGAGGTTTGGTCTAAAGAAGGCGATGTAATTGAGAATCTGCCGAAGAAACGTCTTGGCTCCATCAAGGCATGGGTAAATATTATGTACGGCTGTGACAAGTTTTGTACATATTGTATCGTACCATATACACGTGGAAAGGAACGTAGCCGTCGTCCAGAAGAAATTATAGCTGAAGTACGTGAACTAGCGGCAGCAGGCTATAAAGAGATTATGCTACTTGGGCAAAATGTCAACGCTTACGGCAAGGATTTTGATGATATTGAATATCGATTAGGGGACTTAATGGAAGAATTACGAAAAATCGATATTCCGCGGATTCGCTTTACAACGAGTCACCCTCGTGATTTCGATGATCATTTAATTGAAATACTTGCTAAGCGTGGCAATCTAGTGGAGCATATCCACTTACCTGTTCAGTCTGGTTCCAATGATGTCTTAAAAATTATGGCGCGTAAATATACACGTGAGCATTTCCTTGAACTAGTGGCAAAGATTAAGGCAGCTATTCCTGAAGTGACGCTGACAACAGATATTATCGTTGGTTATCCAAATGAAACAGAGGAGCAGTTTGAGGAAACGCTTTCCTTATACCGTGAAGTTGGCTTTGAATCAGCCTTTACGTACATTTATTCTCCTCGTGAGGGTACACCTGCTGCAAAAATGGTGGATAATGTACCTGAGGAAGTGAAAAAACAGCGTCTTCAACGATTAAATGAGGTTGTAGCGGAATATTCTCGCAAATCATTAGAGGGCTTGAAGGGTCAGATAGTAGAAGTATTGGTCGAAGGGACAAGTAAAAGACGCGAGGATGTACTAGCCGGCTATACGCGTAAAAATCGCCTTGTCAACTTTAAAGCACCAGCGCATTTAATTGGTCAATTAGTAAATGTAAAAATAATTGAGGCTTCCTCGTATTCATTAAGTGGTGAATTTGTTGAAGTCGTAAAAAATGAAAAGGTGGAAATATAAATGACACAAATTTTATATACAAAAGATGATTTAATTAAGAAATCTCATGAAATTGCACATATGATTGCCAATACGCCAGAAGTTGAATTTTTCAAAAAGGCTGAAGCACAAATTAATGAAAACCAGCATGTACGTGAGCGTATTGCAAGCTTAAAGAGCTTACAAAAGCAAGCTGTTAACTTCCAGCACTTAGGAAAAGAAAAAGCGCTGAAATTGATTGAAGATAAAATTGCAAAAATTGAAGAAGAAATTAATGCGATTCCAGTTGTTCAGCAATTTAAGGAATCTCAAGGCGATGTTAACGATTTACTACAATTAGTTTCAAACACAATCGCTAACAATGTGACAAATGAGATTATACGTTCAACAGGCGGCGATGTACTTCGCGGAGAAACAGGCTCATATGTAGCTAATACAAAACCAGGCAGCTGCTCATAAATATAATTATCCAGAAATGCACTAGCTTAATATCGGTATAGCATAGCTCGAATGATTTTATTCGGGCTATTTTTTATTTTTTTCAGCAGATTACTTCCACCTCTATAGGCGGCGAGTTGAATGTGGTTTTCTATACAGTGATTGTACAAACGCCTGCTGAAATAGAGGAACTCAGGCTAAGATCTTCACATCCTGTGAAAACGCCTGAGTGACCAACATCATGTTGGCCCAAAGCCCCTGACAGATGACACGGAATTTGAGAGGATTTTTTCGAGCGAGCTCGACAATTACGCTGGGGCGTAATTGATGCTTTCTTTCTATGGCAATAACCGTAAATCCCCAATCTTCAAGTCATTTAGATAAAATTCTATGAAAAAGGAATGTTATCTTCTATTTAACTTCTTTCAGCAGAAGTCTCCCACCTCTATAGGTGGTGAGATGAATGCGAATTTAAGCTACTTTTCAGAGGATGTCCAAACACCCGCTGAAATAGAGGAACTCAGGCTAAGATCTTCACATCCTGTGAAAACGCCTGAGTGACCAACATCGTGTTGGCCCAAAGCCTCCGGCGGATGCAATTATGCCAAGGCATAATTGATAATTTATCATTTCATAACTAAAGTATTATCGTGTGAGAGGATAACATGCTTTAGTTATTTCTTTACAATGCGAAAGGGGTGTTCGTATGCAAGATGTTCAAATCAAGCATGAAGATTTAGGTTTATCAAATGAAGATGTCCTTGCAATGTTCGAAACGATGTTAATGGCAAGAAGATTAGATGAGCGTATGTGGTTATTAAACCGTTCAGGTAAAATTCCCTTTGTTATTTCTTGTCAGGGGCAAGAGGCAGCACAAGTTGGAGCAGCCTTTGCACTCGATAAAGAGAAGGATTATATTGCACCATATTATCGTGACATGGGTGTTGTTTTACATTTTGGTATGACACCAAGAGAGTTGATGCTGTCTGCATTTGCCAAAGCAGAAGATCCAAACTCTGGTGGTCGTCAAATGCCAGGTCATTTTGGTCAAAAGAAAAATCGTATTTTAACGGGATCATCTCCTGTTACAACGCAAGTTCCACATGCAGTGGGCGTTGCTCTTGCAGGACGGCTACAAAAAGAAGATTTTGTTTCTTTCGTTACGCTTGGTGAAGGTTCTTCTAACCAAGGGGATTTCCATGAAGGAGCGAATTTTGCAGGTGTTCATAAGCTTCCCGTCATTATAATGGTAGAAAATAATCAATATGCAATTTCTGTACCAGTTGAACGTCAATTAGGCTGTGCGAAAGTATCAGATCGTGGTATTGGCTATGGTATGCCAGGTGTTACGGTTGATGGCAAATGCCCATTACAAGTCTATAAAGTGGTGAAAGAGGCTGCAGACCGTGCGCGTACTGGTGAAGGTCCAAGTTTAATAGAAACTGTAACATACCGTCTAACGGCTCACTCCTCCGATGATGATGATCGTCAATACCGTACGGCTGAAGATATAGCAGAAGGAAAGTCTAAGGATCCTATTTTACTATTTGAAAAGTATCTTATGGATATGGGTGTAATGTCAGAGAAACTACGTTCAGAAATCGAGGAACGTGTGATGGCTGAAGTAAATGAGGCTACGGATTATGCAGAGGCTGCACCGTATGCCACACCGGAACATGCTTTGAAATACGTGTATGCACCAGTGGACGGAGGTGACGTGTAATGGCAGTGATGTCTTATATTGATGCGATTACATTAGCGATGAAGGAAGAAATGGAACGTGATGAGCGTGTTTTCATTTTAGGAGAGGATGTTGGTCGTAAGGGCGGAGTATTTAAAGCAACTACTGGCTTGTACGATCAATTTGGTGAATATCGTGTACTTGATACGCCTCTTGCAGAAAGTGCTATAGCCGGTGTTGGTATAGGAGCTGCGATGTATGGTATGCGCCCAATTGCCGAAATGCAGTTCGCGGATTTTATTATGCCTGCTGTGAACCAAATCGTCTCTGAGGCAGCAAAAATTCGTTACCGTTCAAATAATGACTGGTCTTGTCCGATGGTAATACGTGCCCCGTTTGGTGGGGGTATACATGGAGCACTCTATCATTCCCAATCTGTAGAGGCACTTTTTGCAGGAACGCCAGGATTGAAAATTGTTATTCCATCTACACCCTATGATGCTAAAGGTCTATTAAAAGCAGCTATTCGTGATGAAGACCCTGTGTTATTTTTTGAGCATAAACGTGCATATCGTTTGATTAAAGGTGAAGTGCCTGCGGATGATTACACATTACCAATTGGTAAAGCGGATGTTAAACGTGAGGGAGATGACATTACGGTCATTACGTACGGTTTAGCTGTACATTTTGCATTACAAGCTGCAGAGCGACTAGCAGCAGATGGTATTTCTGCACATATTCTAGATCTTCGTACTGTATATCCACTAGATAAGGAAGCAATTATTGAGGCTGCAAGTAAAACAGGAAAAGTGTTACTGGTAACAGAGGATAATAAAGAAGGTAGTATCATGAGCGAGGTGGCGGCCATCATCGCTGAGCATTGTTTATTTGATCTTGATGCACCAATTCAACGCCTTGCAGGACCAGATATTCCGGCAATGCCTTATGCTCCAACAATGGAAAAGTATTTTATGATAAATCCTGATAAAGTAGAGCGTGCGATGCGTGAACTAGCTGCCTTCTAAATAGAAGGCGCTTCTCACAAATTGAAAAAGTATTTAGTGAAAATCTTTGATTAGTGAGTGCTACAAATACTTATTGTAAAAGGAAAAGCCTCAGTCGAATAGTCCGTTTTGAGAACTGTTTTTCTACAGTGTCCTGTCAGCTATTCATTCTAAAATGGTTTGTCACATATAAATACGGCTAGGCTTAAATGGATGGGAGGAATAGATGATGGCGATTCAAAATATCACAATGCCACAGCTCGGTGAAAGTGTAACAGAAGGAACAATTGAAAAATGGCTTGTTAAGCCTGGTGATACAGTAAAAAAATATGACCCGCTAGCAGAAGTTGCTACAGATAAAGTAAATGCAGAAATTCCTTCATCTTTTGAAGGTGTTATTACAGAGTTGCTTGCAGAGGAAGGCCAAACGTTACCAGTAGGTGCAATCGTTTGCTCTATTGAAATTGCCGGTGACAGCGAGCTACCACCTCCACCTCCAACGAAGAAATCAGCAGTTAGTACAGCGATTTTAAATGCAGGTGTACAAAGAAAACAAGAAACACAACAAGCTACGACAGCTACGGTAGCACCACCAAAACCAGTAAGGCAGGATAAAGCTCGCTATTCACCAGCAGTTCTTCGACTTGCACAGGAGCATGATATTGCACTCGAGCAAGTTACAGGAACAGGCGAAGGAGGACGTATTACAAGAAAAGACCTTCTTGCCTTAATTGAAGCGGGAGCTGTGCCAACTACACAGGCTGAAACACCTTCTGTTGCTGATACTCCTGTACAACACTCAGTTCCTGCTGTAGCAAATGAAACTGCACAGAACGATATGAAGCCAGTCACACCTACACAGCCTTTGCAAGCAGGGGATATTGAAATACCTGTAACGAAAGTGCGTCGTGCAATCGCCAATAATATGGTAAGAAGTGTTCATGAAGTCCCACATGCATGGATGATGATGGAAGTGGATGTAACGGATTTAGTCACTTATCGAGACAGTATAAAGACAGAGTTTAAACAAAAAGAAGGCTTTAATATTACGTATTTTGCCTTCTTTGTGAAGGCAGTTGCACAAGCATTAAAAGAGTTCCCAATGATGAATTCTATGTGGGCAGAGGATAAAATTATTCAGAAGCATGACATTAATATTTCTATTGCCGTCGCAACTGACGATGCCTTATTTGTCCCTGTTATAAAACACGCTGATGAAAAATCAATTAAAGGGATTGCGAGGGAAATTAATGAGCTCGCTGTCAAAGTACGTGCTGGAAAATTGTCAATGGATGATATCAAAGGTGGAACTTTTACGGTCAATAATACGGGTGCATTCGGCTCTATGCAGTCGATGGGCATCATCAATTATCCACAAGCAGCAATTTTGCAGGTGGAAAGTATTGTAAAAAAACCAGTTGTTTTACCGGGTGGCATGTTTGCTGCACGTGATATTGTGAATTTATGTTTATCATTAGATCACCGCGTTTTAGACGGACTTGTTTGTGGTAAATTCCTAAATAGAGTAAAAGAAATACTCGAAAATACAAATAAATCTTCGACGTCAGTCTACTGATGACTACTCGGAAACCTGTTGTATAACGGTTTCCGAATTTTTTTTTGCTTTTCGAGTCGCAATTTGTCATGTAGAATAACAAATAGAAACTACTAAGGGGGGAAGCTGATTAAGCGTCCGCATGTCAAACAACATGAAAAATATTGAATTTGAAAAGCCGTCCTATTCAGAATGGCAAGATGCAGCAATCAAGGCTTTAAAAGGGAAACCATTCGAGTCTCTTTTAACGAAAACAAGTGAAGGTATTACATTAGAACCTCTTTACACACAAGAAAGTTTAGTAGCAAAACTTGGTGAAGAACTTGATAAACAAGTTGCCACAATCCGTTCCCTACAAAATAGTCAAGTCTTTAAAGTGGCACAGCAAGTTTATGCTGACACAGGCGAAGCATTTTTTGCTCAGCTAGATGATAGTTTAGCGCGTGGAAACGAAGTAGTAACAATCGATAGCCGTGTTAATTTTGAATGGACTGCAGAAATAGTAGCAAAATTAGCGACTTATTTCTCAGAATATTCGTTTAAAATTACAGTTGAAAATTCAAATGACCCATTATTAGCAGTATTCGACAACATTGCCATTGAACAACGAGAAGCTACCACAGGTTTCATCATTTCAAAAAACCCTATCACTTTAACTGATTTTCCGAACGTGCGCTCAATCGGTGCAGATATTACGATTTATCACAATCAAGGAGCAAATGCTGTCCAAGAATTAGCATATGCACTTGCGTTTGCGGCTAAATATGCAGAGCAAGAAGAAAGCTTTGAAGCCTTTGCAAAGCGATTTTATGTAACTTTTGCCATTGATACACAGTTCTTTACAGAGATTGCTAAACTTCGTGCTTTTAAAGTACTTTGGAAAGCGTTCTCATCTGCTTATGGTATAGAAAAAAATATTAAAATTCCAACACTTGCAGAAACTTCATTAAGAAGCTTCTCAAAATTAGATGTTTATGTAAACCTACTACGTGCAGCAAATGAAGCGCTTTCTGGCTTAATTGGTGGTGCAGACTTCTTTACTGTTCATCCACATGATGCATTAACAAAGCCAACTGATCAATCAATTCGTATTGCACGTAATGTATCTTTAGTTTTAAAAGAAGAAACAAATGTGTTAAAAGTAACTGACCCAGCTGGAGGTTCATATTTCATTGAGTCATTGACAGCTGATTTTGTGAAAGAAGCTTGGGCATTATTCTTAGATATTGAAGCTGCTGGGGGCATTGATGCTTATATTGCCTCAGGAAAGCTAGTAGAAGAATTAGAGCAATCATACCAAGCTCGTATTAAAGCTACACAAACACGAAAGCAATCTCTAATTGGTACGAATATTTATGCAAATCCAGCAGATGTGCTTGAGAGTGAAACGAATCCTCTATTTGCAGATATTAAGCGAATTGCTATACCTTTCGAGCAATTACGAGCAGACATGACGGCTGCTAATGTGAAAACAGGAATCTTAGCATTAGGTACATTAAAAAGCTCGAAACCACGTGCTGATTTTGTATCTGGTTTCTTAAATACAGTAGGTTTAGTACCAGAAAAAAGTGAACCAATCGCAACGGCTGAAGAAGCAGTGGCTTGGTTAAATACTACAGAAGCAACCTATGTGGTGATTGCTGGCAATGATGACGATACAAAAGAATTAGTACCAGCGATTCTAGCGGGTAAACCTGCTAATGTGCTTGTTGATGTTGCAGGTAAATATAAAGACGAAGAAGAAGCTTGGTTAGCAGATGGCTTAAACGGCTTTATTTTCGCAGGACAGAACATCATTGAAAAATTAAATTCAGTGTTCGCTAGCATGAAGGAGGTCCAACGATGAGCAAGCCAAATTTTAGTGCAGTTGAAATCGAAAAAGTTTTAGCAACAGAAGCACCTCAAGCGTCAGAAGAAAAATTCATGACAAATGAAGGGATCGAAATTAAAGATATATACACAAAAAAAGATATTAAAGAGGCAAAGCATTTAAATGATGTAGCAGGTATTGCGCCAAATACGCGTGGTCCATACCCTACGATGTATGTAGCTCGTCCTTGGACTGTTCGCCAATATGCCGGTTTCTCAACAGCTGAAGAATCCAATGCATTCTACAAACGTAATCTAGCAATGGGTCAAAAAGGACTATCTGTTGCCTTTGACTTAGCTACTCACCGTGGCTATGACTCCGATCATCCACGCGTAACTGGGGATGTTGGTAAAGCTGGGGTTGCCATTGATTCTGTCGAAGATATGAAAATTCTATTCGACCAAATTCCTTTAGATCAGATGTCCGTGTCAATGACAATGAATGGTGCGGTATTACCAGTATTGGCATTCTATATCGTTGCAGCTGAAGAGCAGGGGGTAACACCTGACAAGCTTGCAGGTACGATTCAAAACGATATTTTAAAAGAATACATGGTTCGTAATACTTACATTTACCCACCAGCAATGTCTATGAAAATTATTGCGGATATTTTCGAATATACAGCGAAATTTATGCCAAAATTTAACTCTATTTCGATCTCTGGTTACCATATTCAAGAAGCCGGAGCAACTAACGACATCGAGCTTGCTTATACATTAGCAGATGGTCTTGAGTATGTTCGTACGGGATTGAAAGCTGGCATCGATATTGATGCCTTTGCCCCGCGTTTATCGTTCTTCTGGGCAATCGGTATGAATTATTATATGGAAGTTGCAAAAATGCGTGCTGCTCGTCGTATTTGGGCGCAAATGATGTCTACGTTCAATCCGAAAAATCCAAAGACATTAGCACTTCGTACACATTCACAAACATCTGGCTGGTCTTTAACAGAGCAAGATCCATTTAATAACGTAACACGTACATTAATTGAGGCTAATGCATCCTCAATGGGTCATACACAATCTCTTCACACAAATGCACTTGATGAGGCGATTGCTCTTCCAACAGACTTCTCTGCTCGTATTGCACGTAATACACAGTTATTCTTACAGGAAGAAACGGCTATGACGAAAGTGATTGATCCATGGGGTGGTTCATACTATGTGGAGAAATTAACGGAGGAAATTACAAAATCCGCATGGGCATTAATCGAAGAGATCGAAGAACTAGGTGGAATGGCGAAAGCGATTGAAACAGGTCTTCCAAAAATGAAAGTTGAGGAAGCTGCGGCAAAACGACAGGCAAAAATTGACTCTAAATCTGAAACAATTGTTGGTGTCAATAAGTATCGTCTAGAAAAAGAAGAGCCTATTGATATTCTCGACATTGATAACACATTAGTGCGTCAAAAACAAATTGAGCGATTAGAATCAATGCGCGCAGCTCGTAATGAAGAGGAAGTACAAAAACATCTTGCTCGACTAACAAAGGCTGCAGAAGAAGGCGGAGAAAACTTATTAGCAGTAGCGGTTGATGCAGCGCGTGCTCGTGCGTCTTTAGGGGAAATTTCAGATGCAATTGAAGTTGTCTCTGGCCGTCATAAAGCAATCATCCGTTCCATTTCTGGTGTTTACTCTGCGAACTTCTCTGATGAGGAGCAGATTCTTGAAGTAAAACAAATGACAGACGAATTCCTTGAAAATGAAGGTCGCCGTCCACGTATTTTAGTAGCAAAAATGGGGCAAGATGGTCATGATCGTGGTGCCAAAGTTATCGCAACAGGTTATGCTGACTTAGGTTTTGACGTAGATATTTCTCCACTATTTATGACACCAGAGGAAACAGCTCAAATGGCGGTTGAAAATGACGTACATTGTATTGGTGTTTCCTCTTTAGCAGCAGGACACAAAACTTTAGTTCCTGCACTGGTATCTGAGCTAACAAAGCTAGGTCGTGAAGATATTATCATTATTGTTGGCGGTGTTATTCCAGCACAGGATTATGAATTCCTTTATGAAGCTGGCGCCGTAGCAATCTTTGGACCAGGTACAGTTATCCCTGTATCGGCCATTAAAATTATTGAAGAAATCTACAAACGCTTAGGGTATGAGGAAGTGTCTAAGTAATGGACAAAAACAAAGAGATGCAGGAAAGTGCACTATTTGTCATGGATGGAGTAGCAGCATCTCACGATGGTATGCAATATGGTGTACCAAAAAAATTCCGAAAGAAAAAAGCTGACAAAATTGACATACAGGCACTTGCCCGTGAGGTAATGGCAGGTTCCCGTACTCAATTATCAAAGGCGATAACACTCATTGAAAGCTCAAATGCCGTGCATAAAGCACAGGCACAAGAGCTTTTACAGGAGCTTCTACCACATACAGGAAATAGTGTTCGTATAGGCATTACAGGCGTTCCTGGTGCTGGAAAAAGCTCATTTATTGAGGCTTTCGGAACGATGCTTTGTGAGATGGGGATGAAGGTTGCAGTGCTAGCGATTGATCCAAGTTCCTCACTATCTGGAGGGAGTATTTTAGGTGACAAAACACGTATGGAGGAGCTAGTTAAGAAGCCGAACGCATTTGTTCGACCATCTCCTTCAGCTGGTACCCTAGGGGGTGTCCATAAAAAAACACGTGAAACAATGCTAGTTTGTGAAGCTGCTGGCTATGATGTTATTTTAATTGAAACTGTTGGTGTTGGACAAAGTGAAACATATGTCCGTGGTATGGTTGACTTCTTCCTGTTGCTAGTATTAACAGGAGCTGGTGACGAGCTACAAGGCATGAAAAAGGGCATTATGGAATTAGCAGACGCCATCGTAGTGCACAAGGCAGATGGTGATAATGTACGTTTAGCCAAAAAGACTGTATCTGAGTATAAGCAAATTTTGCATTTCTTACAGCCAGCTACGCCAGGGTGGATGTCTACTGCTATGCCGGTTAGTTCATGGGAAAAACGCGGTCTCGACAAAGTATGGGATACAATCGGAGAATTTAGGCAAACCGTCGAAGCAAATAATTACTGGTCGATTAGACGTCAAAATCAAACCAAGGATTGGTTCCAATCAATGATTACTGACCATTTAATTGATGCGTTTTATGGTAATCCAGAACGCAAGGCACAAGTACAACTGTTAGAAAGCCAAATTTTAAATGGACAGCTAACAGTAACACAAGGTGTAGATCGTTTATTTAGCGATAATCAATCATAGCTATAAACTGTTGTATCTTCATTTAGCAAAAGTGTTAGTAGTGGAAGTATAGAAACCAATGCGAAATTACTGAGCAAGTAGGTGCACAAAATCACCACTAACTGCTATGATAGGAGATGTATTAGTGTCAGTCTAAAGTCTAAGGTGACACGAACTTGAAAGGAGCTATCGCTATATGAATATGGATTACGATTTATTTATGCAAGAAATTTCAAAAACAGCACGTGCGGAAATTGAGGCTGCTGGTTATGAACAGCTATGCACACCAGAAGCTGTTGAAGAGGCGTTTGCTCGTCCAGGTACTACATTAGTCATGGTCAATTCAGTATGTGGCTGTGCAGGAGGTATTGCTCGTCCGGCAGCAGCACAAAGTGTTCATTACGATAAACGTCCAGATCATCTTGTTACAGTTTTTGCTGGTCAAGATAAAGAGGCAACGGCAGCTGCTCGTTATCACTTCGGAGAAGATCACTTACCATCCTCTCCATCATTTATTCTGTTAAAGGATGGACAAGTGGTAGCTGAAGTTGGGCGCTATGAAATTGAAGGTCATGATCCAATGTCTGTTGTAACAAATTTACAAGCAAACTTTGAAGAATACTGTGATGAGCTTTAATACTATTCATTAATTAATTTGATAAGATGAACGCCCCGCAGCAACATCACTAGTTGCGGGGACTGTTTCTTATCAATAATAGTAGATAATTGGTGCATTCTACTGTAATAATAGCAAAAATATATTTGGAATTTTTTAAATATTAGCTAAATGATTTACCTCAAAAATTGAATTGATTTGATGAATAGAATAAGTGAAGAGTAATGGAGGATGGGAGGCAGTCGACTTGAAGAAGTTTTCAATCGGCTATCGTACATTAAAAACGGCAACTGGTGCAGCCATTGCAATAGCCATTGCCCAGTATTTCGAATTAGCTTCTTATGCATCTGCAGGTATTTTAACAATACTTTGTGTACAACCAACGAAGAAAAAATCCCTTCATGCTGCTTATACACGATTTGTTGCAAGTATTATCGGTATGCTTTATGCCTTTCTAAGCTTTGAGTTATTTTCATATCACCCACTTACACTAGCAGGGATGCTCATTATTTTTATCCCCACAATTGTATCATTGAAGGTAGCAGACGGCTTTGTCTCAAGTGCAGTAATTATTATGCATATTTATGCTGCTGAAAAATTCTCGTGGACATTGGTTTCAAATGAATTTGCTTTAATGGCAATTGGTTATGGAACGGGAATAGCAATTAATATGTATATGCCAGATATACAAAAGGAATTAAATTACTATCGAGTTAAAATTGAGGAGCTATATAGTAAAATTTTTTTAGAAATTGCTAATTATTTAAGAGAAGGCGATACACTGTGGGATGGGCAAGAAATAATTGAAGCTATTACAGCTTTAAATAATGCGAAATCACTAGCCTTTAAAGATGTTGAAAATCACTTTATGAGACGAAAAAATGATTACTATGTTTATTTTGATATGCGTGAACAGCAGCTCGAAATTATTGAAAGAGTACTCCCGAAAATAACAGCCCTACCTGTTATAGTACAAGAGGCGACGATAGTGGCTGACTTTGTTCAAGATCTTGCTGAGCATGTTCATTCAGGAAATACGGCTAGTCATTTTAGAGAGAAGCTAGAGCAGGTGAGGCGAGATTTTGCCCAATTACCACTACCACAAAATCACGAGCAATTTTTAGCACAAGCGGCACTGTATCAATTTATGGAGGAAATGGACCGATATTTAGAAATTAAACAATCTTTCAAGGGGTTGAAGGTAAAGAAAGAGCGCCCGCAGTAATGCGGACGCCTAGCTTTTCATTACACTAACATAGATAAGCCGAATGCTAGAGATGAAATTATCATGATTGCGACCATCGTATAAACGACGATTTTTTGAAATTTTTTATTACTCATATGCTCGTTCGCTCCTTCTTTTCTTATAAATAGTTTAGCAAATCTGAAAAATTTCTCAAGTAGTAGAGTTTTGACAAAAAAGTCTGTAAAATAGAGTATGTACCATAACAGAAGGAGATGTCACCATGGAGAAAGTAGATCATATTGGGATTGCGGTGCGTGATCTTGATGAACGCATTACATATTATACAGAAACTTTAGGCTTAAAGCTGTTAAAAGTAGAAGAGGTTGAATCTCAACAGGTTCGCGTTGCATTTATAGACGCTGGCAATGTAAAAATCGAATTGCTGGAACCCATGAGTGAAAAAAGTACCATTCATGGATATATCGAAAAACGTGGGGAAGGTATTCACCATGTAGCTTTCGGTGTGACAGGGATTCGTGAGCGTATGTCAGAGCTTCGTGAAAAAGGTGTACGTCTTTTATCAGAAGAGCCAGGACCAGGCGCTGGTGGTGCAGAGGTAGCCTTCATGCATCCTAAATCATCTTTCGGTGTGTTATATGAATTATGCGATAAAAGTGGAAAAGGGGATAAGTGATTAGTATGGATATGTTCGACAAAATTAATGAGTTATATGACCGTAAGACGGTAATTGAACTTGGTGGTGGCTATGAGCGCATCGACAAGCAACATGAAAAAGGTAAACTAACTGCTCGTGAGCGCATTGAATTATTGCTGGACGAAGGTACATTTTTTGAAATCAACCCATTCATTACACATCGTACAGTTGACTTCGGTATGGACAAGATGGAAGGACCTGGTGATGGTGTAGTTACTGGTTTCGGTAAAATTAACGGACGTCCTGTTTACTTATTCTCTCAAGATTTTACTGTATTTGGTGGAGCATTGGGTGAAATGCATGCGAAAAAAATGGCCACAGTAATGGATCTTGCTGCGAAAAACGGCACGCCATTCATTGGTATTAATGATTCAGGTGGTGCACGTATTCAAGAAGGCGTCCTTTCACTTGATGGATACGGTCATATTTTCTATCGCAATGCCATCTACTCTGGCGTAATCCCACAAATTTCAGTAATTATGGGACCATGTGCTGGTGGAGCAGTTTATTCTCCCGCAATCACAGACTTTATCTTAATGGTTGACAAAACATCTCAAATGTTCATAACAGGTCCTAAAGTAATTGAAACAGTAACAGGTGAAAAAATCTCTGCAGAAGACTTAGGTGGTTCAAAAGTAAACAACGCTGTAAGTGGTAATGCACACTTCCGCGCACCATCTGAAGAAGAAGCGATTGATCAAATTAAAAAACTATTAAGCTATCTTCCACAAAATAATAAGGAAAAAGCGCCACGTCAGGCACGTCCAGAAGGTGACGACTACCGTCCTGAAATCGTGGATACTGTGCCAATTGAAACAACTCGCCCTTATGACGTACGGAGAGTGGTTGAGCAAGTAGTGGACGAAGGTTCATTTATGGAAGTTCACTCAGAATTTGCGAAAAACGTAGTAGTAGGTTTTGCACGTATCGCAGGTGAGTCTGTTGGTCTAGTTTGTAACCAACCAAAAGTACTTGCTGGTGGACTAGATATCGATTCTTCTGACAAAGCAGCTCGTTTCATCCGTACTTGTGATGCATACAATGTTCCAATCATCACTTTTGAAGACGTTTCTGGCTTCTTCCCAGGCGTTAAGCAAGAGCATGGTGGAATCATCCGTCATGGAGCAAAAATTCTTTATGCATACTCAGAAGCAACTGTACCGAAAATTACAGTTATTTTACGTAAGGCTTATGGCGGTGCTTATGTTGCGCTTAACTCAAAATCAATTGGGGCTGACCTTGTATTTGCTTGGCCAAACGCTGAAATCGCTGTTATGGGTGCAGCAGGTGCCGCGAATATTATCTTTGCGCGCGAGATTGCAAAATCTGACGATCCAGAAGCAACACGTGCAGCGAAAATTGAAGAATACAAAGAAAAGTTCGCAAACCCATATGTTGCAGCATCTCGCGGTATGGTAGATGATGTCATTGATCCACGTGATACACGTATTAAGCTAATTCAAGGTTTAGACATGCTTTCAAATAAACATGAATCACGCCCAGAGAAAAAACACGGAAATATTCCACTATAAAATTTGTACAAGCCCAGCAGCCATTTGCTGGGCTTTCCTGTTGGCACAAAAAAATTGACGAAAAATGATAAAAGATGACAGATAATTGAAACATTTACTCTTTTCATCCGTACAAATAGATAAGAGGAGTTGAGATGAATGGAATGGAAACAATTACAAAATGAACAGGAAATCATACATGCACAATTAAGAAATGTTAGTAGATTAAATGAGCAAAAACGATTAATTGAAAATCAACTTGAGCGTGCACAACAGGACATTTACAAACATTCTATAGCACTCAATCACATTCGAACGAAACTTGATAAATTAGAAGGCTTTTCGTTTATGAATATGATTCGTACGTGGACGGGGCAGCAAGATGAACTACGAGCAGAGAAAATTGATAAAGCAGCCGTTCTTGAATTAAAAATAAATGAAGCAAAGAAAATGCAGGAAGATTTAACAATCGATTTAGCACAAGCTGAGTCAAAACTTACTCAAATTAATGAACAACATTTACAAGAAGCTTTAAACAAGCTGAATGCTAAAAAGAAGGGCTACCTACAAATACATGAGCCAGAGCAAGCAAAAAAATTAGAGCAATTAGCCCATGAAGAAATAGTAACGAAGCAATTAATTATAGAAATGAAGGAGGCTGAAGAGGCTGGTGAAAATGCATTAACAATGCTTGGGCAAGCGGCTGCTTCTCTACATTCCGCTAATGGTTTTTCAACATGGGATACGTTTTTGGGAGGGGGACTTATTGCTACACATTTGAAGCATGATGCACTAAATCAGTCTGAAAATTATCTTCACGATGCTCAAATTGCTTTACAGCGATTTCATAATGAGCTTCTGGACATCCATGATTTATCAACGAAATCATTACATGTTGAAACAGATGGCTTTGTCAAATTTGCAGACTACTTCTTTGATGATATTTTCTCAGCCTGGTCAGTTCACTCCAAAATATCAACTGCTAGGGAGCAAGTGTCTCGTGTGCAAGATGATGTACATAATACAATTTGGCGTTTACAGGATAAGCATCATAAAGCGGTTGAATATCTTCAGTTACTTGAACGTGAAAAAGATGCTATCTTCCAACTATAAGAAGCTTGTGGAAAGGGATAAACTCCCTCTTTCACGAGCTTTTTATTTCCTTCCAAAAATTAGTCTCGAACTGCTAGTGAATTATTTCAACTCCTCTAACGTTGTGCTAAAATAATACATATACTATAACGTGGTAATACACGTAAACTAAGGGAGTCTTACAACATGACAAGTCGTTTAGTAGAAGAGTTTTTCGAGCTCGTACAAATTGATTCAGAAACAAAATATGAGCATTTGATTGCGCCGGTTTTAATGGACAAATTAACAGCGCTTGGTTTTACAGTAGAACAGGATGATGCCCATACACGAAATGGACATGGAGCAGGCAATATATTGGCTACTTTAAAAGGTTCTTTAGATGTTGAACCAATTTATTTTACTTCTCATATGGATACAGTTGTACCAGGTAAAGGGATTAAGCCATCTTTACGAGAGGATGGGTATATCGTGTCAGATGGTACTACAATTTTGGGCGCTGATGATAAAGCTGGGCTTGCAGCATTACTAGAAATGGTGAAACGTTTAAAAGAGCAAAATATTGAGCATGGAGATATTGAATTTATCATCACTGCGGGTGAAGAAAGTGGACTTGTTGGGGCAAAAGAGTTAGATGCATCCAAAATTAAAGCAAAATACGGCTTTGCAGTGGATAGTGATGGCAAAGTGGGTGGAATTGTTACAGCGGCACCATATCAAGCAAAAGTCTTCGCCAAAATTATTGGCAAAACTGCTCACGCTGGTGTAGCTCCAGAAAAAGGAGTATCAGCGATTACAGTGGCTGCAAAATGTATTGCAAAGATGAAGCTAGGACGTTTAGATGAAGAAACTACAGCAAATATTGGTCGTTTTGAGGGTGGTCAGGCTACGAATATTGTATGTGATGAAGTGAATATTCTTGCAGAGGCTCGTTCAATTGATAAAATGAAGCTCGATGCTCAAACGAAGCATATGCAGGAGACATTTGAACAAATCTCAGCATCACTTGGAGCACGTGCTGAAGTAGAAGTAAAGCTTATGTATCCAGGATTCCGAGTAACTGAAACAGATAAAGTCGTTCAAGTCGCAATGGCAGCAGCACGTAACATTGATCGCACACCGACCCTAGGGATTTCTGGAGGAGGTTCAGATGCAAATGTAATTGCAGGCTTTGGCATCCCTACAGTCAACCTTTCTGTTGGCTACGAAGATATTCATACAACAAATGAAAAAATCCCAGTAGAAGAATTAGAAAAATTAGCAGATTTACTAGTTGAAATTGTCAAAGAATCTGCAAAAAAATAACAGCAGAAATTGAAGGATGTGACCGCATGGAAAGTGTAAAGGCAGTAGTTTTTGCTTGTGGAACTGAAGAGTATGCAGTGCCTGTGGAACAAGCAATTTCAATTGAAAAATTAGAGCATGTAACACCGATTCCTCATTTACCTAATTATCTTCTAGGCTTCACAAGAATTCGTGGTGAGCTTATCCCAGTGCTTGATTTTGAACGTATTCTATATAATCGTTCTTCAAATGCTGTAACAGCACGTATTATAGTATTGAATACAGATGTTGTGAATTATGGATTACTTGTAACGGAAGCCCGTGAAATTCTAGATTTTGACACGTCTGTTTTACAGCAGATGGGACTTGTCAACTATTCAAAAACACGTTATTTTACAGCAGTGGCAAACCTGGAAAATCGTATGATTACCTATGTGGACCCAAAAATACTAGTCAATTCACTAGAAGGAATTCGTGAAATTATTAATTACTTGCATAAAATGCTGGAAAATGAACAAGAAAACGTAGATGCTTGAAGGCACTACGTTTTTTATTTTTAATAGTAAAAATAACCCGTTTGAATATGATTTTATTCCTCCTTATTAATGATTAGTATGCATTTTTCCTACAGACATTTTTATTTTTACCATGTATGATAAGGAAAAGAAAACAACTGTAAAAGGCAAACTTGTCGAAAGAGAAGGACGCAAAGCCATGAGTCTAAACACTATTTTAGTGCATGATTGTCAGGTTACCAGGTTCTGTTCTAGGAGCTCTGGCAAATAGAATGGAGCTGTAAGACATGAAAAGTTGTTCTTTATTAACAGTAACTATTGTTATTTTTGTTACAATTGCCAGTACGTTTGGACTATCATTTGGAAAGGTAGACGCAGTGACCGTGGAAGATAAGGCTACTTGGTTATGGGATACTTCAAGGATTATTGAGGATGAGGCAGGAGTACTTTCGTTTTTAGAGAACAAGCAGGTAAACAAACTGTATTTACAGATTAATATGGATATAGTAAGTGCCGACTATAAGCGTTTTATTAGTCATGCAACTGCAAGGGGTATCAAAATATATGCATTGGACGGAGCGCCAGATTGGGTATCTAAAGATGGCTATAAAATGCAGGATCAGTTGTTTGATTGGTTACATACATATAATAAAAATGCTGAAGTGACAGAGCGATTTTCAGGCGTTCATCTCGATATAGAGCCATACTTAAATAGTGGATGGAGCTATAATCAACCACAATCAATTGAATCCTATCAAGCACTTCTTACAAGAGCCAAAAAGGAAACCAAGCAATTACAATTACCTTTGGAAGCAGATATGCCGTTCTGGTTTGACGAAATTAAATACAACAATCAATTTGGAAAAGGATTACTTGCTGAATGGGTGATAAATCAAGTAGAGAGCGTTTCTATTATGGCTTATCGAAATACAGCAAAAGATATTATTAAAATTGTACAACATGAAGTAGCCTATGCCAAAAAAGTTAATAAATCCATTGTTATTAGTGTTGAAACAGGTGCATTAGATGATAATCAAAATATTACTTTTTATGATAATGGTGAAGCCTATATGAATAAGCAACTAGCACTTGTTCAACGTCACTATGTGAAAAAAACAAGCTATCAAGGGGTTGCCATTCATCATGTTGATAGTTGGATGAATATGCAGCCATAGTAGAGCAAAGTACACTTGATACTTATATTAATTATGCTAACAAACGTAGAGGGCTAGAACCTCTACTTTTTTTATGGGAATATGGGATTAAACGTCCAAATGGCTTCTAGAATATTTTTGTCGTATAGAATTTTGTTCCTTCAGAATTCGCAATGCGTTGCTCAGACCAGTAAATCAATATGCTGAAAAACTATACATAATAAAAAACGCACATTGACAAATCGATGTGTCATTTTTCTATCAAATGTAAAAGGATTACTAACAGCATAGGTGCATTAGCTATAGATATAGGAGGATATGTAAAGACATGCTATAATAATAGAAAAGAACAGGGCTGATGTGAATGAGTAAAAAGGCATTGCAACGAATCCCTCTTTCAAAGTTATTGGATTTAAAAGTAGATTTTGCGTTTAAACAGCTTTTTGGCAGTGAGCGCAACAAACATATAACTATAGTCTTTCTGAATGCCATTTTACAACGTACAGGTCGGGCAACTATTACAGAAGCAATGTTTTTAAATCAAGAGTTAGGTGGTGAATATCAAGACGATAAACAATCACGACTTGATATTGTAGTGAAAACGCAAGCAGGAGAGCTGATTAATATTGAAATGCAGCTTTCCACTCAGCAGGATATGTTTAAACGGTCGATGTTTTATTGGTCACGATTATTTACAACCCAGCTACAAAAAGGACTAGGGTATCATACACTACGCCCCACTATAACTATCAATATTTGCCATTTTACATTATTTGAAGAAATCGTCCATTATCATAGTACCTATCATTTATATGAAGATGCGTTACTTCAACGCTTAAGATCAAAAGACGATGTATTAGAAATTCACTTTATTGAAATGGACAAGTTTCTACATGCCTGGTTTAACCAAACATTAAACGCTCTGGACGATATTTTAGTTAGATGGTTATTATTACTTGGCATGGTAGATGCTCGTAAGCAAAAAACATATGATGATATTTATCTAGAATTGGAGGCATTAACAATGAAAGACGAAAACTTGCAACAAGCACTAAGTGCATGGGAAGAGTTAAGCCAAACACCTGAAACAATTATTGCCTACCAGTCTCGTTTAAAGTACATGATTGATGAAGTAGCTAAACTAGAGGATGCTAAATATCATGCACAACAAGAAGGAATAGAGAAAGGAATAGAGAAAGGAATTAAAGCGGTGGCAAAAAATATGATTGCATCAGGTTACGATAATGAACAAATTATGCAATTAACTAGCTTAACTGTAGAGGAAGTATTACAGTTAAGAACTGAAATCGAAGTTGAATGATGTAAAACACTAAGACTACTTTTCAAGAGCCAGGAGAAAGGTAGTCCTTTTAAAACCTAAGAAGATAATAAAACACCTCCAATTTTAGCTGGAGGTGTTTGACATTTTTTAAGAAAGTCGGCCACTATAGTCTTCAAATTTAAATTCACGAATGACTTTAATGCCCTCTTCATCATTGTAAGAAACGATTGAAGGTAAGTTGACGCCGTTAAACATATGGTTTTTCACCATTGAATAATGGGCCATATCTGTAAATACAAGACGGTCACCTGGTTTTAGTGGCTGCTCAAATGAATAATCGCCAATTACATCACCAGCAAGACATGTAAGTCCACCTAGGCGATATGTGTGGGCTAATTCATTCGCTTGACCAGAACCAATAATCATTGGACGGTATGGCATTTCAAGTACGTCAGGCATATGACATGTTGCTGATGTATCTAGAATAGCAAGATCCATCCCATTTTCTTGGATATCAAGGACTGTAGCTACCAAATAACCAGTATTAAGGGCTACTGCTTCACCTGGCTCTAAATACACAAGCAGGTTATACTTTTCTTGCACATAATTAATGATATTCACAAGCTTCTCTACATCATAATCTTCACGTGTAATATGGTGGCCACCACCGAAGTTCAACCATTTCATTTGGTGTAAAACATCACCAAACTTTTCTTCTACTACTTCAATAATACGCTCTAACGTATCTGAATTTTGTTCACACATCGCATGGAAGTGTAAGCCATCGATGCCGTCAAGTTGGGATTTATCGAAGTTAGCCAAAGTTGTGCCAAGACGGGAATTCGTATAACAAGGATCATAAAGAGCTGTTTCAATTTCAGAGTACTCAGGATTCACACGAATACCACATTCAATTGTTTTACCAGCAGATTTCACTTTATCCTTGAACTGAGCCCATTGGTTAAATGAGTTAAACACGATGTGATCCACATAGCCTAGAAGCTCGTCCATTTCATGCTCAATATAAGCAGGAGCATAAACGTGAACTTCTTTGCCCATTTTTTCATAGCCAAGACGTGCTTCATGCAGTGAGCTGGCTGTAATGCCTGCTAAATATTCTCCTACTAAAGGGAATGTTGAATGCATAGAAAAACCTTTAAGGGCTAGTAAAATGCGGCAGCCTGTACGATCTTGAATTGATTTTAAAAGCTCAAGATTTTGTGTTAATAATCGCTCATCCACTACATAAGAAGGGGATGGAACTTTTGAAAAATCAATTGGTTTCATCGGCTTAATTCCTTTGCATCTAAATCAAGGTCAAGTAATTCTGGGTTATGGCTTTCTTGCCATGGTAGACCCCATTTATTTAATGCATCCATGAATGGATCTGGATTGAAATCTTCTACATTCCAAACACCTGGTTTGCGCCATTCACCGTTCATCACAAGCATTGCACCAATCATAGCTGGTACGCCAGTTGTATAAGAAATCGCTTGCGAACCAACTTCGTTATAACATTCTTCATGGTCACATACGTTGTATACATAGTACGTTTTTTCTTTGCCATCTTTAAGACCACGAATAATACAACCGATATTTGTTTTACCTTTTGTACGTGGTCCAAGAGAAGCTGGATCTGGTAATACAGCTTTAAGGAAATGGATTGGCTGAATCATTTGACCTTCAAATTCGATCGGTTCGATTGATGTCATGCCAACGTTTTCTAATACTTTTAAGTGTGTTAAGTATTTTTCAGAGAACGTCATCCAGAAGCGGATTTGTTTTAAACCTTTGATATTTTTCGCAAGTGATTCAAGCTCTTCATGGTATAGAAGGTAAATATCTTTTGGTCCGATTTCTGGTAAGTTATAAACCTCTTTTTTCTCAAGTGGTGCTGTTTCCACCCACTCGCCTTCTTTCCAGTAACGACCATTCGCTGTTATTTCACGAATGTTAATCTCTGGGTTGAAGTTTGTTGCGAAATGATAACCATGATCTCCCGCATTTGCATCCACGATATCGATATAGTGGATTTCATCAAATTCATGTTTTTGCGCATGAGCTGTAAAAACGCCTGTTACACCTGGATCAAAACCGCTACCAAGTAATGCAGTTAAGCCAGCTTTTTCAAACTTCTCTTTATAAGCCCATTGCCATTTATATTCAAATTTTGCCGTTTCAGGTGGCTCGTAGTTTGCAGTATCCACATAGTGCACACCTGTCGCTAAGCAAGCATCCATAATCGTTAAGTCCTGATAAGGTAGGGCAACGTTAATGACTACATCTGGTCCGAAAGCTTTAATAAGCTCAATAACCTCTTCTGTATTGTCTGCGTCTACCTGTGCAGTATGAATTTTTGTTTTTCCGCCATCTAGTTTTTCTTTTAGAGCGTCACATTTTGAAACAGTTCTACTTGCGATACAAATTTCCTCAAATACGTCCGAATTTTGAACACACTTGTGTACCACAACACTGGCAACTCCGCCAGCTCCGATAATCAATGCTTTACCCAATTGTCTACCCCCAAGTTCATAAAAGTATTGTCAAACAAGCTGATTATACAGAAATTTGATATAGTACTCAATCATTGTTTTAAAATTTTCTACAAAAAAATTTATTTTTCTACAACAATTGGACTTATTTTACGCCAATAAAGCTGAATGGTTCATCAATAACTAGAGGGGAATAGAAACACTAGTGATTGAAGTATTACTTTTTGAGTGAAAAGGAAGCACACGAAAAATTCCCTTTCCTACTAAAGCAGGAAGGGAAAAATTCAAATAGTTTTTAATTATTGCTAAATTATTTTGAAAACCGATTTGAAATTTGTTTCTTTTCATCTCCCCACACATAGAAAAAGATCATGAGCAATGCACTTAAAAAAGCCATTACAAGGGCATAAGTACTGAGGGCAACATTCACTTGACTTTGCATAGCATAAATGAAAATAGCGCCTAGTGTTAATAAATTTCCAATAAAAAGCGATACAACATGAAAACGTCTATTCATAGCAAGCCCTCCTAAATCAAGATTTTATGCCCAATAGATGAAGATATAGCACTTCAATTATCTCATAATTCAGAACTTTATCCAATACTTTTTCCATTCTATTAGTCATTAAAAGATGCTTTTTAAATACNNATCTTTTTATAGTATGATAGAAATAAAGTGAATATTCATAGATTTTTACTAGAAAGGGGAGATGATGAATCGTGAAATTACGAAATTCATTAACTTTTCAACTCGGAACGATCATTGCTGGTATCTTAGTGGTGATGCTAGGAATTACATCGTTCGCTACATACATAACGGCTTATAATAAATTATATGATGCAGCGGGAATAGAGGCATATGGATGTGCCAATATAACAACAGGCTTGATTCGCCCAGAAGATATGGAAAGAGCATTGCGTGGGGAGCAAGCAGCAAAAGAGAGTATTGGGAAGGATTTAAACTGGACAACAGGACACAAAGACATCTTTCAAACGCAATATATTTTAACACTAGATGGTACATTGCTAGCCTTAGATGATCATTTGGCAGAGAAGGGCTTTGCACCTGGAGATACATTTTACATGGACCAGGAGGCAATCCAATTATTACTTGAGAAAAAGCATCCAACATACTCCGAACCCTATACATATGGTGGAATGGAGCGATTATCAGGCTATGCACCAATTTTTAAGGATCATGACACAAGTAAAGAAATCATTGCCATCAGTGTCATTGATTTCGACGCTACTATTGTGAAGGAGCGAACTTGGGAGGTTGTGCAGAGTGGTATTTTAATTAGTATTTTTCCAATGTTAATTGCTTCAATTATTACAGGCTTTTTAATTCGACGTAAAGTTAAGCCTATTACCTTACTAATTCATCAGGCCAAGCAAATAGCTAATGGTAATTTAGCGGTGGAGGAAATGAAGGTAAAAAGGAATGATGAAGTAGGAGATTTAGCAAGCACATTAGATCGTATGACTGTCAACTTACAAAATATGATTATGACGATGCGCACTACATCTATTACATTAGCCACAAATGCTGATGAAACCGCTAACACATTAAATGATATGTCAAATACGATTCAAGGCGTCGCGCACAATATCTATGAAGTTACGGTGACAGTAACAGATGGTCTGCATCATGCAGAAAATGCAACAGATGTACTTACATCCTTAGCAGAAGATTTACAAACTATAAAAGTGAAAGCAGATACAAGTGTTGAAACCACAAGAGGAACAATGAAAATTGCCGCACAAGGAGAGCAACTTGCTAAGGATATAAATAATGACATGACTTTAATCCGTAAAGGCTCTGATATGGTCAGTAACACGGTTAGTAATCTAGTCACTTCAGCAACGCGAGTTCAGGCTATTACCACATCCATTGCTGGGATTGCTGAACAAACCAATTTACTGGCTTTGAATGCCTCCATTGAAGCAGCAAGAGCAGGAGAACATGGCAAGGGCTTTGCAGTGGTAGCAGAGGAAGTTCGAAAACTTGCTGAGCAATCGAATCAAGAAGTATTAAAGGTTGACCAGCTAATACAGGAAATTATGGGACATATTCAGCAGGTTACTTCTTCGACGCAAGATAATACAGAATATATTGAAAAGGGAACAAAGACGGTTCGTTTAACTGCTCAATCATTAGGAAATATTTCAGCAGCTGTTTCACATACAGTGGAAGAAATTATTGAGATATCACATGCTATGACTTTGGAGGCAGAGAAATCAGATCATGTTGTTCAGATGATTCAACAATTAACGCAATCCATTCAAGAGATTGAGGAAACATTGAATGCGATTACAGCGGCAGCCCAGCAAACAACAGCAAGTATTGATGAGGTAGCGTATAGCTCAAATGAAACGAATCAAATGGCACATACACTTGAACAACATGTAAAGTCGTTCAAATTAAAAGAATGTTAAACGTTTTTAAATATTTACCCTTGTATTACATGATATAGGCTCCTTTTCTCTCGAGAAGATGGTAAACTACCAATAAAACGTTTCTTTCGGTGAAGGTGAGGGTTTTAATAGTGATCAAACAGTTTGATGAGCGTGTCCAAAAGATTAATGAACTATTTGTAAATGGGAGCGTGAAGGAAAGCTATCAGTTAGCCAAAAATATTGTAACTGATAATGCATTCACAGAGCATACGGCATTTGCTACGATTCAGCAACATGTTGCTTTATTGGAGGCGAATGGCTATGCGAATATGCCTATTCCTACTGGTGAATTGAAGCAAAATATGGAACGAGCAGATGGCTCCTATCCAGAGCGTGATGTCCTTTCGGCTTATATGGGAAGCCAGGATGATGAGCAGTTTGGTAAAGTGGTGGATGAATTGCTAGCTGGGTCCATTGAGGCACAGGCGAATGCTTACTATATAATGGCTGAATATTTTGTTTTGGCGAAAGAGCATGATAAGGCAAATATTCAATACGCAGAAGCCATCAAACTACAACCAAATAAAGCACTTTACTGGGGGGCTTTTGCCCAATTTCTGAATCGCAGTGAGGGCAGTCCATATTTAGCCCTTCGTCTTATTGAAGAAGCAATTCAGTTAGATAGCATGAACCCACGCTGGTATTATATTCAAGGTAATATTTTTTTCCAGCTTGTTGCAGCTACAAAAAATTTAAGCTATTTACCTGCCTTAGAGGATGCATGGGAAAAGGCTAAAAAGCTTTGCTCTGCTAAGCAGGTAATGTTAAAGATGGACATTGCGAAATCCGCTGATATTCTTACTCAATGGAAAAAGCAAATGCTTTAAGGAAAAATGGCATCTTTCACCTGAGAGATGCCTTTTCACACCAAAAAGATTACGACTAAGTATTATTTATTTCTAGCTATATCGGGCTTGTTTAAATTTTCATTTTCAAAGCACACATCACAGCTATTTGTTTGTTTTGAATGCTAGTGCTCTCCGTGATTGTGTCAAGCTCCTTTACAGCTTGCTGTATAACCTCTTTTTTCTGTTAATACAGTCCCTTGCTTTTCTTGTTCTTCTATAAAAAATTTAGTAGCACTGGCATGTCCTGGTTACGATAAAAAAGAAACTCCATATCAAACATACATATAATCCCCAATCTCACACTTTTCACTTTCCTATGAAGAAAACCAGATTGCATTAAAATATTCATCATCGGCATCTTGATCACATAGCTGATTTCCGCTCAGGTGAGAGAGAAAACT
>NZ_DKJS01000055.1:0-13350 GCF_002455205.1 Lysinibacillus sp. UBA6686
ACCTACAGCTTCATATGCAAGCGAAAACAACTTCAGAAATGCTTTAATATTTATTAAGTTAGTGGAGGAAAAGCCACTTTGAAGATAGGGCTGTTCCATAAGTAATTAAAGGATAGAATCTGTGTGACTTCTTTACATGGTTAAAGCGCAGACATATATGTAAGGCGACTTATTATCTATGGAAGCCTAGCAGATTCTTGTTCATCCTTTTTTCAGAAAATGCTGATGAATAAATTATTTCTATTAAATTATCTTATTGAACCTTCCATAGATTTTTCAACATAAGAAGTAAGGAGAGAATATACTATGACAAAAACACAACAAGTGATTGAACAAACTCAAAATTTTGGTGCTGCAAACTATCATCCACTGCCAATCGTAATTTCAGAGGCTGAGGGTGCATGGGTAAAAGATCCAGAGGGTAATAAATACTTAGATATGTTATCAGCATACTCTGCTGTTAACCAAGGACATCGCCATCCAAAAATCATTGCTGCGTTAAAAGAACAAGCTGATAAAGTAACATTAACTTCTCGTGCATTCTACAGTGAAAACCTAGGTGAATGGTATGAGCTTGTTGGACAATTAACAAATAAACAAATGGTATTACCAATGAATACAGGTGCAGAAGCGGTTGAAACTGCTTTTAAAGCGGCTCGTCGTTGGGCATATGATGTAAAAGGTGTAGAACAAGGCAAGGCTGAAGTTATTGCATGTAATGGTAACTTCCATGGTCGAACAATGCTGGCTGTTTCTCTATCATCAGATGAAGAATATCGTCGTGGCTTTGGTCCAATGCTACCTAATATTAAGCTAGTAGACTACGGTAACCTAGAAGCTTTAAAAGCAGCTATCACTCCAAATACTGCTGCATTTTTAATTGAACCAATTCAAGGAGAAGCTGGTATCGTGATTCCACCAGAAGGCTTCTTAAAAGCTGCTCGTGAGCTTTGCCGTGAAAACAATGTATTATTTATTGCAGATGAAATTCAAGCTGGTTTAGCACGTACAGGTAAAATGTTTGCCTGTGATTGGGAAGAAGTAGAACCTGATATGTACATCCTTGGTAAAGCTTTAGGTGGCGGTGTATTCCCAATTTCTTGTGTAGCTGCAAACCGTGACATCTTAGGTGTCTTCAATCCAGGCTCACACGGTTCAACTTTCGGTGGTAATCCTTTAGCATGTGCTGTTTCTATTGCATCCATTAAGGTATTACTAGATGAAAAATTAGCTGAACGCTCACAACAACTTGGTGAATACTTCAAAGGTAAATTACGAGAAATTAACAACCCTGTTATTAAGGATGTTCGTGGTCGAGGTCTATTTATTGGGATGGAGTTAACAGAAGCGGCTCGTCCATACTGTGAAAAACTGAAAGAATTAGGCTTGCTATGTAAAGAAACACATGACACAGTTATTCGTTTTGCTCCACCACTAGTGATTTCACAAGAAGATTTAGATTGGTCAATTGAACAAATTGAAAAAGTATTTAAACTTTAACAAAATGTTCACATTTTAATTCGGAAGTATGTTACAATGATGCCGATATACTATCATTAAAAAAAACAAAGAGGCGATTTAATATGTCTGAAAACTTAAACCTGTTCACATCAACTCAAGATGTCATTCAAGAGGCTCTAAATAAACTTGGTTATGACGAAGCAATGTATGAATTATTAAAAGAACCGCTTCGCATGCTACAAGTACGCATCCCGGTGAAAATGGATGATGGTACAACAAAAGTGTTTACTGGTTACCGTGCACAACATAATGATGCTGTTGGACCAACAAAAGGTGGGGTACGTTTCCACCCACAAGTATCTGAGGAAGAAGTTAAAGCGCTTTCAATGTGGATGACATTGAAATGTGGAATTGTCGATTTACCATATGGCGGTGGTAAAGGCGGAGTCATTTGTGACCCACGTCAAATGTCTATGGGAGAAATCGAGCGCTTAAGCCGTGGTTATGTACGTGCAGTAAGTCAAATCGTAGGACCAACAAAAGATATTCCTGCGCCAGACGTATTTACAAATGCACAAATTATGGCTTGGATGATGGATGAATACAGCCGTATGGACGAATTCAACTCACCAGGTTTCATCACTGGTAAACCACTAGTGCTTGGTGGTTCACAAGGTCGTGATCGTGCAACTGCACAGGGTGTTACAATCGTTATTGAAGAAGCAGCAAAAAAACGTGGCATTAATATTAAAGGTGCACGCGTGGTTATTCAAGGATTTGGTAACGCAGGTAGCTTCCTTGCTAAATTCATGCATGATTTAGGTGCAAAAGTAATCGGTATTTCAGATGCTTATGGTGCACTTCATGATCCAGAAGGTTTAGATATTGACTACTTATTAGATCGTCGCGATAGCTTCGGAACAGTAACTACTTTATTTGAAAACACTATTTCAAACAAAGAACTATTAGAGCTTGATTGTGATATTTTAGTGCCAGCTGCTATTGAAAACCAAATTACAGCTGACAATGCGCACAATATTAAAGCAAACATCGTAGTAGAGGCAGCAAATGGTCCAACTACATCTGAAGCAACGAAGATTTTAACTGAACGTGGCATTTTACTTGTACCAGACGTGTTAGCTTCTGCCGGTGGTGTTACGGTTTCTTACTTCGAGTGGGTTCAAAATAACCAAGGTTATTACTGGACAGAAGAAGAGGTAGAAGAACGTCTATACAAAAAAATGGTTGAAGCATTTGAGAATGTTTATACTACAGCAACAACACGTAACATCAACATGCGCTTAGCAGCCTATATGGTAGGTGTTCGTCGTACTGCAGAAGCTTCACGCTTCCGTGGATGGGTTTAATCAAGTGAAACATCAATCAGTGGGGGATTTTCCTCATTACCTACTGATTGTTGGTTGAACCAATCGTGCTTTTACGGGCCGTTGATCTCTCACCTAACTTCTTTGCTTTTGCCGAATTTTGGTGAGGTCTTTAATAGTAATTACAAAACGAGTCATTCCTATATCATTGGGATGACTCGTTTTTGTCTTGGAGCGTCTTGTGTTTGTTGGCTTGAATCAGATGCTCCAGCCGCTTTTCTAAAACTACTTTTCTTTCTTTTCGTACCTTTTGCATTCGAAGAAACTTCAATAACCCAAATCCACCGAAAATAACAACCAAGCATACAATTACAATAATTAACATAAACATAAGCAAAATTCCTTTAAACTATGTACTTCATCTACTATACAATAACTATCTAAACAAATTCTGAACAGAAAACAGAATTTGTTTTTTGGGTTTATTGAACTATTATACAGATAAATGGAACTATTGTGATTGAAACTGCCCTTCTTTTTTGTTCAGATTTTGTTCAGGCATCCCTTGATAGACTAAATAGGAAAGTTATGAAACCAAAATTTAGTGAAGGGGACAACAATAAATGAAAAATACCACAACACATTATGACAAACTATTTAAAACAATAATGGTTACAGTCATGGCAAGTAGTGCTGTGGCAGTTGTAGCACAAGACAGCAATTATGGAAAATAAGGAGCCAAATATTAGAATAGCACTTCAAATTAAATCTTCTTGCAGGGCATTCAGTAAATATAAAATACAGGTGCTAACTCTCCTTTAAAGGAGGGGTAAAAATAATTCCGTAGCGCTCGAACTGTTTAAAAGATGTATTTTTTGCGTTCTTTCTAGCTTAGTGATGTATATGGCAACCTTGTGAGATCTTGGAGGTTGCTTCTTTTGACCTTCCCCCATTTTAGAGTATTAATAATATTATAATAATTTAGTGCGATTATAGTTAAAAATTACAAATTACCAAAGATAAACAAATGGCAGGGGCATGAGTATGAAAAAGAATTTTTTAATAGCGATAAGTATTATTATGTTATTTGCCATTGTTTTTATTATCGGGAATGGACAATACTTTTTTGAAGATGATGCCCTGATCGTGAAACAGGGGATGGCGATAGTGTTTAGTGAACAACTTGAAAAGAACAGAACGATTAAGCTTAATGGAGAGTGGTCCTTTTATCCAAATTTACTGCTTTCTCCTCAACAGTTACTAAATGGATATACAAATCAACGTATATTTTTAAAAGTTCCTGATAAATGGGAGGGGAATTTTCAGTTTAATGAAGATGGTCCAATTGCGGGTACATATCATGTTTCTATAAAAGTTCCAACAGAGGGGCAATATGGTTTATTTTTTAGATATATACACAAATCTAGTCGAGTGTTTATTAATGGTATGGAGGTTGGGGGAAAAGGAAATCCAAGTAGATCTTTTACAGAGTTTCAATCAGAGAATGATGATAAATTTATGGTCATTGGGCAAAGTAAGGAGCAAATACTTGATGTTTTAATACAGGTTGCCAGCTATAATCAGTATCCAACTTCAGGAATTGTGTATCCTGTTGAATTTAGTACAACTGAAAAGATACAGAATTTTTATGATCAAAAAAATTTGAATGATATAGTAGCGAGTATGGGTCATATTGTCTTTGGTATCATCTATCTGATTAGCTATGGACAAAATCGCAAACGGAAAGAAGAATTGTTTCTTGGGCTGTTTATGATACTAATGGGTTTTTATTTGTCCTTTATTAATATGAAAATTTTCTTTCAGATGGTCCCTATCGAATTGATTAATAACCAGATACGTTTACAACTCGGCATCGTCCCACTCGTAAATATGTGCCTGACACTTTTTCTTTATACTATGTATCCACAAGTAGTAAAGAAGAAAGTGGTTTATATATTTGTTATTTTTCTAGGTTTTACTTTTTTTATCTATGGTATTTCTAATCCTTTTTATCTCGATAATAGTGAAGTGACTGAACAAGCTTTGGTTATTCTACAGATCACATATATAGCTTTTGTCACACCGGGAATTATCTATATCGCATTAATTTTAATTCATATTATTTTAAGGAATTTAGAGGGAGCTTCTTATGTATTAATTGTCTTTGTAGCAATTTGTTGCTATGCGTTCTTAATTATCTTTAATTTTTTTACAGAAATACCAGTTGATTATAGTGAGTTTGTGCTTTTCTTATGTGTATTAGTAGGTTTTTCCTCATTATTAAACTATCGTGCCAATACCACTTTTATGAAACTAGAAGCTATAACAGAAGAATTGCGAACACATAATCACATGAAGGATGAATTTTTACTGAAAACCTCCCATGAATTACGCACACCCTTAAATGGGATTTTAAATTTATCAAAATTACTAATGGAAGGCGCTGAGGGGCCATTAAAACGTACTCAACAAGAGCAAGTGATTTTAATTCATAATATAACACAGCGCCTGGGACATTTAGTGGAAGATTTATTATTTTCATCCAATCATATGTCAGGCGAACTACGTGTTTCACCTCGTACTGTACCGATAAGCATTATAAATGATGTAGTTACAGAAATACGTAGTGTGATGTCTGCTAATAGTTACGTACGAATACTCGTTGAAGTAGATTTGACATTGCCGCCCATGCTAACAGATGAATTGCGTTTTAAACAGATATTGTACAATCTGTTACATAATGCTATCCAGCATACCGAAATTGGAGAAATTACTGTAACTGCCTATCAACGGCAGAAACATATGGTTATCGAAGTAAGCGATACAGGAAAAGGCATTCCTGCTCAGGATTTAGAACGTATCTTTAATGCATTTTATCAGGTGAAAAATAATCATCATAAGGATGGTCTTGGATTAGGATTGAGCATTGCAAAAAATATTGTAGATAAATTAAATGGTGCAATTTATGTAAAAAGTACTTTTGGGGAAGGAACTACCTTTACCTTTACAATGCCGCTTACAGCAGAGGGTCAATCTGATAAAGATAATTCACTTGCCATTGTTGCACAAACTCCATCAGAAATACTACAGCTTGAGCTACCGCTGATTCATAAAGGTAACGATAAAAAAATCCTTGTTGTAGATGATGATCATGTCAATATAAAGGTGTTGGCAGATGTATTGGCTTTAAAGGGCTATACAGTGATTGGTGTGGATAATGGTTTTGACGCTGTCGATTATGTCAAATCGTATCAAGTGGATTGTATGCTAGTTGACTTAATGATGGAGGGAATGTCGGGCTATGATTTATGTAAGCAGGTGCGAAAGCATTATGATATGTTAGAACTTCCAATCATTGTTTTAACTGCTATTATGAAGCATTCAGATTTGATGTTAACCTTGCAGGTAGGAGCCAATGATTATTTACAAAAGCCAGTAGCAACGGATGAATTGCTTTTACGAATCGAATCATTATTAGCTGTTCGACAATCATCAGTAGATGCAATTGAAGTTGAGATGAATCATTTATATTCACAAGTGACCCCTCATTTTGTCTATAATACGCTCAATACAATTATTGGTTTGAGCTATACCGATATGGATAATACAAGGGAAGCGCTATATTGCCTAGCAACTTACTTCCGTGCAAAGCTCAACGTACATTATCGTAACAATATGGTGTTGATTGAAGAAGAAATAGAGCTAGTAAAAGCATATCTTTATATTGAAGAGATGCGTTTTGGTGATCGTTTAACTGTCAAATATGATATTGATGAGTCTATACAACTGATGATTCCAGCATTATCACTACAGCCTTTAGTGGAAAATGCCGTTTTTCATGGTATTTCCAAAAAGCCAGAAGGTGGTACAATTGAGATAAGTGTCCAAAGAGAGGGACAATTTATCCGCATTAAAATATATGATAATGGAGTCGGTATACCTGCTAAAAAGTTACAACAATTAATGAATGAAGAAAGTTCGCGCATTGGTTTTACAAATCCACTAAAAAAATTTAAATTAATGAAAAATGCGGATCTTCGTTTATATAGTGAAGAAGGTAAGGGGACAACTATTCTTATACTATTACCGGAGGGTGATGGAGCATGAATGTTATCATCATAGATGATGAAAGTATGGCTATTGATGTTTTACGTTTCAAATTAAATCGACTAACTCAGTTCCAAATTTCGATTAAAGGAACATTTACAAATGCTAATGATGCACTGCAATTTCTTAAAAATGAATCGATTGATGTTGTTTTTTTAGATATAGAAATGATTGATGTGCATGGTTTACAAGTAGCAAAACAATTAATAAGGAATCCATTGATTCAAATAATATTTGTAACAGCACATGCTCAATTTGCAGTGGATGCATTTGACATAGAAGCAACGGACTATTTGTTAAAGCCCGTGCATGAGAAACGACTTATGAAGGCATTGATTAAAGCACAGCAAAAGTTGCAATTACAAGAAGATGTAGAAAAAGAGAAAAAAGAACATCTCTTATATGCACATACATTTGGGAGCTTTTATTTATTGGATGCCCGACATGAGGTTATTAAGTGGCGTACTAGAAAAGTGCGGGAACTATTTTTATATTTATGGTTTCATCAAAAAAAGCCCATGTTAAATGTTGTCATAATTGAGGAGCTCTGGCCTGATTTAGAATTTGAGAAGGCATCCAGTAATTTACATACTTCTATTTACCAGTTAAGGAAGCTTTTTAAGGATAAAGGTATTCAAGATCCCATTCAATTAGTGAATAATCATTATCAACTAAATGTGGAGATTTCAAGTGATTATGATAAACTTACTCAATTGCTAGAGCAAAAAAGGCATGATGAAATATCCATCCAGCAGCTCTTAAATTGCTATGAAGGTGATTTTTTAGCTGAGGAGGAGTACCCTTGGGCTATTCAAACCCAGCTGCGCTTAAAGCAAGGAGTTTTGCATGTACTGGAAATGTATATTACTACAATGGATTCTATGAATTCATTGTTAAAATTAAACTGTTTACAAAAGATGATAGAACTTGATGAGTTTAATGAGGACTATATGTTTCTTCTATTAGAGTTTTTAATTAAGCAAAACAAAAAACAGGATTGTATACAGTATTATGAGAGAATAGAAGAGAAATTATCAGAAATTGGTATTTCAGTACCAGAGAGAATTCTTAGTATTTATAATGCATACATGGTTCATATTTAAGACAATCTTAATTCTTTGCTTTCTTCAACATAAATATGAGAAAATCCAAGTAGAAAGGGGCGAATTGAATGGATTCATTTACATTTTATAATCCAGTGAAATTACATTTTGGCGAAGATGCACTGGAGAAGTTACCGAAAGAGTTGGCGCAGCTTGGAAAAAAGGTATTAGTTGTTTACGGAGGAGGCAGCATTAAGAAAAACGGAGTGTACAATGCTGTCATTGAAAAATTACAAGAAGCGAAAAAAATAATATTTGAATTAAGTGATGTTGAGCCGAATCCACGTGTAGAAACTGCAAGACTTGGCATTGATATTTGTAAGAAAGAAGCAATTGATTTTGTTCTAGCAGTTGGGGGCGGTTCAGTTATTGACTGTTCAAAATTAATAGTTGCTGGTGCAAAATATGATGGCGACGCATGGGATATTGTGAAGCGTAAAGTCTTTGTAGAGGAAGCACTGCCTCTTGGAACGGTTTTAACGTTGGCTGCAACAGGTTCTGAAATGAATTCAGGCTCAGTTATTACTAACGCAGCTACAGAAGAAAAATTAAGCTGGGGCAGCCCTGCTGTTTTTCCAAAATTCTCCATCCTAAATCCTGCCTATACGGTGACAGTGCCAAAAAATCATACCATTTACGGAATTGTGGATATGATGTCACATGTCTTTGAGCAATACTTCCATAATACGACAAATACACCGATTACGGATGAAATGTGTGAAGGTGTATTACGAACAGTTATTGCTACGGCACCTAAATTATTACAAGACCTTGAGAATGTCAAGTTACGTGAAACAATTTTATTGGCAGGAACAATTGGATTAAATGGCTTCTTATCAATCGGTTCACGAGGCGATTGGGCATCTCATAATATTGAGCATGCTGTATCTGCCGTGTATGATATCCCACATGCTGGTGGGTTAGCCATTTTACAGCCACACTGGATGCGTTTAAGTGTAAAAGTGAATCCTGAACGTTTTGCAGGCATAGCAGTTCGGGTATTTGGAGTGGATGCTACAGGAAAGACGTCAGAAGAGGTTGCCTACGAGGGAATCGAACGTTTATCTGCATTCTGGACATCGCTAGGAGCACCAAATCGCCTTGCAGATTATGGTATTAACGATGAAAAATTCAATCAAATTGTTGAGCATGCTATGCAAAATGGACTATTTGGTAACTTTAATAAGTTACAGGAAGAAGATGTTCGTAAGATTTTACAAAATTCCCTTTAATATTGACCTAGAATGTGAGGCTACTTGTTGTAGTCTCCTATTTTTTTATGTCAAGGTTAAGGAAACTTAACCCAAAATGTTGAAATTTGTCGTAGAAGTTTCTTTTGGCCTACAATATAATTAAATAGACTGATACATAAATGAAAAAATGCTCGAATTGGTAAAATTAATATGATAAAAGTAATGTGTATATTAAACGATTGTTTTATTTCTGAATATTTCGTGTTTATTTTTAGGACATTTTTCACTTATTTGTGTCAGATTGAAATAAAAGGCTGTATGTTGTTATAAAGAAATCTGTTTGTAATAGTAGGTTTGTTGTCGTATTTACGCATTTAATGTAGGATTGTTCAGAATTTGTTCAACTGAGTTTATTAAAATAAAAACAATATTAAATATAGATTGGAGAGGGAGCAAATGTTGAAACAATTGCTTGAAGACCGAATTGTCACATTGCGTTATATTGAGACGCCATTTCAGCAGCATGTTTATAAAATGCAAAATTGTGTAGAAGTATTGGGAATTGAAGCGAAATCACTACAAATTGAAAATGACCAAATAGCTGCAGGATACATCGTTGATCAAAGTATATTTTTTAAAAGTTTACGCTTTGGTCAAACAAATATTATCTTTACAGATGGTGTAAATAAAGCAATTGTACAATTATTTGTACGTCCTTCTGGTGAAATTATTGCAGAAGTGAAGCCTTATTTAGGTAATGCTGAGATTGTTCTAGTTTATTATCGAACAATTTTAGAAGATACAGCTATTGCAATTGATTTAAAAGGTGCTTTTAAGCATTATTTGGTAGCACATCAATTGATGAATGTTGAAGATTCAATTGCAGAGGTCCATTACGAGTCAATGCATCCTAATGTTTTAAAAGATTCTTATGCTGGTAATTTTGTTTTAGGGTGTCATTCAAATGGTAGAGAGATTACCAATGCAGAGGAATATGCATTAGCTAATCGCTCAGCTACATTAAAATTCTCAAAAATTGTTATTCAACAGCGAGGTGTAAAAAAGATTATCGCATTAAAAATGTTATTAACGTTTTTGATTACGAATCATGTTTTTGTTAGTAATGAAGAGCCAGACTGTTTAAATGAAGAAGTATTAAAACAAAATCACCTAAGGTCAGTATAAAGAACAGCCAACTGCCTGAAATATGGCAATTGGCTGTTTCTTGTTTATTTAGTGGTTTATTGCTCTAATGTCGAGCTAGCGGGTCTATCTCCAATATGTTTCCATTCTAGTTTTCCATCATCCTCGTCAAATAATATGGCTACTTTCGATACACCCTTCTGACTTAAAATTACTTCTGTTAAATGGTCACGTACATCGTCTAAAAAAGCTAATGATAAGTTAGCATCTGCTTCAGCAACTAATTCTACATGTAAAAATTCGCCTTCTTTAATAACTTCTAAACGAACAATATCTTTAATGTTTGGATCATCCAAAACTAAATGAGCAATATGGTTTAGCATTTCTTCATCTGTTTCACCAATAACTCCGCGTGCATTATCAAGAAATACCTTGGCTACTACATAGAACATCATGCAGCCGATAATCATTGAAACAAGTCCTTCGATATTTGCCCAACCTGTGAAATGTGCGATTAAAATAGCGCCGAATGCTAGGACATTACCACCTGTAGCTACTAAGTCTTCCATAAATACTAATTTTGTTGCTGGCTTAGCCCGATTTAAATAGGAAAAAGCTTTAGGGATGGTTGAGATACCGGCTTTCTCCTGCCCTGCCTCATGTAAAATCTCTACAGCAGCTTTGGCAAGAACAGTTCCTTCTAAAATAATCCCGATAAAAAGTACACCAAGTGCTATAAGCATTCCTTTAGATTCACCTGTAGGATGGATAAAATGATGCCAGCCCTCTTTGACAGTTTCATAAGAAAGAATAGCCACAATAATTACCGCAAAAAGACAAACCAAATTGACTATTCGTCCAAAGCCACTAGGGAACTGTTTTGTTGGTGCCTTTTTTGAGAGAGCAGAGCCAATGTACACAAAAAATTGGTTTGCTGCATCTCCAAGTGAGTGCATCATTTCAGCAAACATGGCGACATTGCCTGTAAAGAAAAACGCAATGCCTTTAATTATTCCTAAAAATGCATTTACACCTGCAGCCAAAAGGGAGGGTTTGTTACCGTCTTTTAATAGTTTTAATAGTTCTGCCATCGTTGAATCCTCCAACTAGTTTAAAATTTCCATTTCGATTTTTTCTATATAAGATAAGGCACGTAATGAACGGTAAAATGACAGTAGGTTATCAGAAACGATTAATGATAGACGTAAATCTAATTCGTGCAAAACATCATCATTATTTGGAACATCTTTAATGCGGATGTTCTCGATAATAATATTGTTTTCTTTTAGAAATTGTAAAAAGGCCTCCGTTTTCTCATCATTGTAAATCTGTACCTTCAATGATACTTCTCGCATACGAATTCGTTTTGGTCCTATTTTCATTAGGAAAGGCGATAAAACCTCAATTCCGAAAACAATAATAATAACAGCTAATGTTGCATCCATATAGAATCCCGCACCAACGGCAATACCGATTCCAGCAGCTCCCCAAATCATTGCAGCAGTTGTTAGACCTGAAATACTATCGTTTCCACGTCTTAAAATTACACCTGCTCCAAGAAATCCAATGCCACTGACTACCTGAGCTGCCAAGCGGAGAGGGTCCATTGTGATATTAATGTCTGACCTTGGTGGCGTGGAGTACGCGGTTTCAATTGAAATTATGGTTAATAGACAGCTAAATGTTGCAATGACTAAGCTTGTTTTTAATCCTACTGGTTTCTTTTTTAATTCCCTTTCAATACCGATTACTAAACTTAATGTGGCTGCAATCACTAATTTTATGCCAACTTCATATGTAATCATATTTCCTAATAATGTTTCCATACGCAACCCTCCACAGTTATTTCGTATTGCTAAGAGATATGCAAGCTGTCATTATTATATGTGCATTACTTTTTTGTATTGTACATCACGAAAGTATGTAAGTATAAGTATTTTTTTAGTGGAGGTGATGTTTTATGGAGAAACCTAAAATCAATCCATACATCCCAATTTTTATTGGTGTTATTTCTGTATCCTTGTCAGCTATTTTTGTAAAATTAGCAAATGCAGAAGCAGGCATTATTGCATTTTATCGTATGTTATTTTCGGTTTTGATTATGGCTCCCTTGTTTTTTTGGAAATACACAAAAGAGTTACGACAATTATCAAAAAGAGATTGGTTATTCTCATCTATTGCGGGTATTTTCTTAGCGTTCCATTTTATTTTGTGGTTTGAATCATTAAATTACACATCTGTCGCAAGTTCAACAGTGCTGGTCACATTACAGCCATTGTTTGCATTTGTTGGTACTTATTTTTTCTTTAAAGAGAAAATTACGATGAAAACCATTTTTGCAGGTGCTATCGCTATTGTTGGTAGTGTTTTAATTAGCTGGGGAGATTTTAAACTCAGTGGAGCGGCGTTCTATGGAGATATACTCGCTCTAATTGCATGTGCTCTCATTACAGCTTACCTTTTATTTGGCCAGGATGTACGTAAAAGATTATCTCTTGTGACTTACACGATGTTAGTTTATGTTGTTAGTACAATTACGTTATTTGTATATGTTCTTATTAAAGGCGAATCTTTTGGTCCGTATCCTACAATGGATTGGGTATGGTTCATTTTATTAGCGATAGTTCCTAATTTATTTGGTCATACTCTATTTAATTGGTCTATCAAATACGTTAGTACAAATGTAGTTTCCATTGCGATATTATTTGAACCAATCGGTGCAGCTATATTAGCTCTTTTAATTTTTAAAGAGTATTTGATAGTCACACAATTGATTGGAGGACTAATTGTTATAATGGGAATTCTATTGTTTGTAATCGATGAGAAAAAGATTTTAAAGTTTTTTTCAAAAAATGCTTGATTTTTAAAGTGCTATATTATATATTATTACTTGTCCTTAACAAGAGGGGCAACTTGATAAAAAGATTTTAGAAAAAAGTTGTTGACTTCTTGTTGAATACAAGTTAAGATAATAGAGTCGCTGAAAATAATCAGCAAAATAATGAACCTTGAAAACTG
>NZ_DKJS01000060.1:0-27233 GCF_002455205.1 Lysinibacillus sp. UBA6686
AGAGTAGGACGTCGCTAGGCAAAGACAGTCAGCTGTGTGCTGGCTGTTTTTTATTTTTAGTGAAAAATTTTACTAATCTATCAACTTTTTCATAAAAATTGTCCAAAAGACTAAATATAGCGGAGTACAAAATAGTATTTACATACTAAATAAAACAGAAGATTTTAAAATTTAGAACGGATCATCATCATTTATTTAAAGAGTTATAAGGAATAAAATTGCTAAATTTACCTCCTTTAAAAATCTGAATTGTCTTTCTTTTATAAGTTTCTTGACAGTAGCTTGGCACGTTGTTAATCTTACAATTAATATTCTTTTAACTATAGGAGGACGTTACGAAAATGTGGGAAACTAAATTTGCCAAAGAGGGTTTAACTTTTGATGATGTATTATTAGTACCAGCTCATTCCGAAGTATTACCGAAAGATGTTGATTTATCAGTTCAACTAACGCCAAAGATTAAATTAAACATTCCAATGGTTAGTGCTGGTATGGATACAGTGACAGAGTCTAAAATGGCAATTGCTATGGCACGTCAAGGTGGTATCGGTATTATCCATAAAAACATGGGAATTGATGAGCAAGCTGAACAAGTAGAAAAAGTAAAACGTTCTGAAAACGGTGTTATTACAAACCCATTCTTCTTAACTCCGACTCACCAAGTTTTTGATGCTGAGCACTTAATGGGTAAATACCGAATCTCTGGTGTACCGATTGTTGATAGTATGGAAAATCAAAAATTAGTAGGAATTATTACAAACCGTGACTTACGTTTTATCTCTGACTATTCATTAAAAATTGAAGATGTTATGACAAAAGAAGATTTGATTACAGCTCCTGTTGGTACGACTTTAGAGGATGCTGAAAAAATTCTTCAACAATATAAAATCGAAAAGCTACCAATTGTAGATGATGAAGGTAAATTAACAGGGTTAATTACAATTAAGGATATTGAAAAAGTAATTGAATTCCCTAACGCTGCAAAAGATATACATGGTCGTTTATTAGTAGGCGCTGCAGTTGGTGTCTCAAAAGATACGATGGTACGTATAGAGAAGCTTGTGGAGGCTCAGGTTGACATCGTAGTAATTGATACAGCACATGGACATTCGGAGGGCGTATTACAAACAATTCGTTCAATCCGTGAAGCGTATCCAGAGCTAGAGATTATTGCTGGTAACGTAGCAACAGGTGAAGGTGCACGTGCTTTATTTGAAGCTGGTGCAGATGTAGTTAAGGTTGGTATTGGTCCAGGATCTATTTGTACTACACGTGTTGTAGCTGGTGTAGGTGTACCACAAATTACAGCTGTTTACGATTGCGCTACAGTGGCTCGTGAGCTTGGTAGAACGATTATTGCCGATGGAGGTATTAAATACTCTGGAGACATCGTAAAGGCTCTTGCAGCGGGTGGAAATGTTGTAATGCTTGGTTCACTACTAGCAGGTACTTCAGAATCACCTGGTGAAACTGAAATTTTCCAAGGACGACGCTTCAAAGTTTACCGTGGTATGGGTTCAATTGGAGCTATGGAAAAAGGATCAAAAGATCGATATTTCCAAGAAGATGCGAAGAAATTAGTACCGGAGGGAATTGAAGGTAGACTTCCTTATAAAGGACCTCTAGCAGATACAATTTATCAACTTATTGGTGGTATTCGAGCAGGTATGGGATATTGCGGATCGCCTAATTTAGAGTTCTTACGTGAAAATGCTCAGTTCGTTCGAATGACAGGTGCAGGTTTACGTGAGTCACATCCACATGATGTACAAATCACAAAAGAATCACCGAATTATTCGATGTAATATATTACTAGCAACTTTTATGCTCTCGAATCGTCTACAAAGATGGCTCGAGAGCTTTTTTTATGTTAGAGAGTGCCCACGTAAGTTACTATCTATGATAAAATGTCGTGGACAAGATTATTTTTTGGAGGGCTTTAAAGGTGAAAAAGACAATGAACACCCTATTACGCTTGCTCCTAATTCCGGTTTTGTTATTTAGTATTTTTGCAGGTATTCCTGCGAAGGCAAATGCAGAAACAGATTTAGGACTACATGTGGATGCTGCGATTTTAATTGACGCAGATTCAGGAAAAATTTTATATGAACAAAATGCAGATACTTCACTAGGTATTGCAAGTATGACAAAAATGATGACAGAATACCTGTTATTGGACGCAATTGATGCAGGTACAGTTAAGTGGGATCAGGAATATCATGTAACTGATTATACGTATCGTATGTCACAAAACCGTGCGTTAAGTAATGTACCATTGCGTAGAGATGGAACTTACACAATCCGTGAATTATATGAGGCAATGGCCATTTATTCAGCCAATGCTGCCACAGTAGGTATTGCAGAAACAATTGCTGGTACTGAAGCTGAGTTTTTAAAACTGATGAATAAAAAGGCTGAAAAGCTTGGACTTAAAGACTATAAATTCGTGAATTCTACTGGACTTAACAATGCAGATTTATTTGGAATGCATCCAGCTGGCACTGGACCATCAGATGAAAACGTAATGCCTGCTAAATCTGTAGCCAAATTAGCATATCATTTACTTAAAGATCATCCAAACGTGTTAGAAACGTCTAAAATTGCAGAAAAAACGTTCCGTGAAGGTACAGATGATCGAATTGAAATGAGAAACTGGAACTTAATGCTGCCCGGATTATCGCAACAATATCAAGGCGTTGATGGATTAAAAACGGGTACAACAAACTTTGCTGGACATTGCTTTACAGGTACTGCAGAGCGCAATGGTACACGTTTAATTTCTGTTGTTATGAAGGCTGTAGATGCAAAAGGGCAGGAATCAAAAAAAGCTCGATTCGACGAAACCGCTAAATTATTAAACTATGGCTTCTCACAATTCTCAAAACAAGAAATTATTCCAGCGAAGTATACGTTTAAAGATCAGAAAACCGTAAAAGTTACGAAAGGGAAAGAAAAGAAAGTTGCCATTGCTGTAAAAGAGCCTGTATCTTTTATGATGAAGTCATCTGATAAAGATTTATATAAACCGAAACTAGTATTAGATAAAAAGAGTTTAGAAGCAGAGGTTAAAAAGGATACAGTTGTCGGAAAGGTAGTTATTGAGCGCTCAGAGGGTACCGATTACGGTTTCATTGATGGTAAGGAACTAACAGCTGATGTTGTCACTACAGAGGCTGTGGAGCGTGCTAGTGGCATCTCATTATTCTTCCAAGGTATCGGTAACTTCTTTGGTAACTTATGGGGTGGTATCTCCGACTTTGTTGGTGGCTTATTTTAATTTAATCATTTAAGAACACGTAAATTATTACGTGTTCTTTTCACATTTTAGAGCATTACTGCATACGCTAATAGGCGAAAGGATGTGGCTAAATGTGTGGGATTACAGGGTGGGCTAGCTTTCAAAAAGATTTAAGAACAAGTGAAGAAATCATCAAGTTAATGACGCAAACTTTAAAAAAGCGCGGTCCCGATGATGAAAATATTTGGTGTAATGAGCATATAGCATTTGGCCATCGACGGTTAGCCGTTATCGATTTAATCGGTGGCAAGCAACCAATGACTAAAGTTCATGAAGGTTCAAATTATGTCATTACATACAATGGCGAGCTGTATAATACAGAAGAATTACGAAAGGAGCTTCAAAATCGAGGATATATATTTACTACACATTCAGATACGGAAGTTTTGCTAACAGCTTATATTGAATGGAAGGAGCAATGTGTAGATTTTTTTAATGGTATTTTCGCTTTTGGGGTATGGGATGAACAATCACAATCACTATTTTTATGTAGAGACCGACTTGGGGTAAAACCTTTGTATTATACAGAGCAACAAGATGGTTTGTTATTTGCATCTGAAGCGAAAGCATTGCTAGCACATCCTCTGATAAAAGCAGCCGTAAATACAGAAGGATTAGCCAATATCATAGCTGTAGGGCCTTCTCGAACACCAGGGAAGGCGCTTTTTCAAAATATTAATGAATTACGTCCGGGATATGCAATGCGCTTCTCAAGGGAAGGTATACGAATTTGGCAGTATTGGCGCTTGCAAAGCGAGCATCATGATGAGTCATTAGAAGATACAGTAGATCATGTCCGTTTTTTACTGACAGATGCAATTGAACGACAGCTTGTTTCGGATGTACCAATTTGTACCTTCCTATCAGGTGGTTTAGATTCTAGTATTATTACAGGCATTGCATCCAACAGATTTCAGCAACAAGGGAAAGATAAGCTTCATACGTACTCTATAGATTATGAGGATAATGAGCGCTTTTTTAATCCGCATACATTTCAAACATCGACAGATACTTATTGGATTGAACAAATGACAAATACATTTAAAACTGACCATCATGCTGAAGAAATCTCTCAACAGCAATTAATTGATTTGTTAGTGGAATCTGTGATTGTTAGAGATTCACCAGGAATGGCAGATGTAGATTCATCATTATTATGGTTTTGTCGTGAAATTAAAAAGGACTTTACAGTTGCCTTATCAGGTGAATGTGCTGATGAAATCTTTGGAGGTTACCCATGGTTTACTGAGACGACAACAGGTTTTCCTTGGATTCGTTCATTAGCTGAAAGAACAACAATGCTACAAGATCGATGGCGTAAGAAACTAAAAGTTGAATCATACGTACAGCATGTTTATACGCAAACAATAAAGGAAGTACCATATCTACAAGGGGAGAGTGTAGAAGAGGCAAGACATCGTGAAATGTTCTATTTGAATATGGTATGGTTTATGCAAACATTGTTGGAACGAAAGGATCGCATGAGTATGGGGGCAAGTCTTGAGGTTCGTGTTCCATTTGCTGATCATCGTCTTGTGGAATATACATGGAATATTCCTTGGGAAATGAAAAATTTAGGTGGAATGGAAAAGGGATTACTTCGTAAAGCAATGGACCAACTATTGCCTAAAGAAGTATTGTATCGTAAAAAGAATCCGTATCCTAAAACCTATCATCCACTTTATACGATGGGTGTTCAAAAATGGCTAGGGGAAATAATGAAGGATAAAAATTCAATTCTTCATGAATTATTTGAACGACAGAAGCTTATTGAGCTAATTGAGTCTGGTGGCAGCTCTTTTAAAGTTCCTTGGTATGGGCAATTAATGGCAGGTCCTCAACTTTTGGCTTATTTAGGGCAAATTCATACATGGTTTGAACATTATAATATTCAATTAATTGAATCATAACTGAAAAGCATCAATCAGCCCACATTAACGTGGGGGTGATTGATGCTTTTTTATATCCCAACAATCCATAAGTTTCTCAATGGAATGTTCTATTTCATGTACTGGTATACCTCCAAAGCCCAGTAAAAATTGTGGCTGTGATGCTGCAGTGTGATCTAGGCGGTAGTCCGATAATGGATAAATACCGATATCGGCATTAGAGGCGAGCTGTTGTAAATGTTTTTCAGATAGTTCATGCTGTACCTCTAATAATATATGCATCCCTGCTTGCTCTCCAGTTATTTTAATTTTCTTAGAATAGTTTTCTAAAATAGAAGTAAGCTTATCATGTTTTTTACGATAAATTTTCCTCATCCTATTTAAATGTTTGGCAAAATGACCGTCCCGCATGAAATTAGCAACAATATGTTGATCGAATCTAGGTACTGTTGAGGAGTAGTAATTAAATACGTCATTATAGGTTGCGAGTAATTTTGGCGGGAGAACAAAATAAGCAACTCGTAAGGATGGCATTAATGATTTTGTAAAGGTACTCATATAAATCACTTTATCGTTTCGATCGAGTGCATGTAGAGCAGGAATTGGTTTTCCAGTATAACGGAATTCAGAATCATAGTCATCCTCAATGATATAACGAGAGGTACTCTGAGCAGCCCAATTTAATGCCTGTGCACGTCTTGTAGCCGACAATACTGCACCTGTTGGGAACTGATGAGAGGGTGTGATATATACAACGTCAGCGCTCGTTTTTTCGAGTTCATGAATGAAGATCCCTTCTTCATCGACAGTAATTGGATAGACCTTTCGTTTATGCTGAGAAAACATACGATGTACGGCTGGATAACCTGGATTTTCAAGGGCAAAGTAAGTGTCATCATTAAAGAGTCGTAAAATCATTGGAAGGAGCTGCTCTGTCCCTGAACCCACAACTATTTGCTCAGGACTACAAACAACTCCACGTGATTGGTATAAATAATTTGCAATCTCAGTACGTAAAGATAGCTCTCCCTGCGGTTCACCAGTTAATAATAATTCCTTTGAAGCATCATCAAAAAGCTCTTTTGCATATTTGCGCCAAGTTTGAAAGGGGAATGCATGAATATCAATAGAAGCAGGATTAAAATCTATTTTGTATGTTTTTTTCTTAGGCGGCTCACTTAAAGAAGCAACTTTGTCCTGTTGAATATAGGGAAGCTCATCAATTTCCTCAACGAAATATCCAACGCGTGCTTTTGACATAATATAGCCCTCAGCTAGTAGCTGTGCGTATGCAATTTCAATTGTTGTTTGAGAAATATTCAAAAAATCGGCTAATTTTCTTTTTGATGGCAATTTTTCTCCTACTGCAATTTTCTTTGTAATGATAGCCTCTTTAATGCCGCTATAAAGCTGATCATAGAGCGGTTTCTCGCCATCTTTTTCTAGCTGAAATAATAGCATATCCACGTATATTTCCCCTCCTGACCCTATAGATAATAATAAAACTGGATATTTTGATGTAGTCAATTTCCATTATACTAGACTTCATCACAAAGGTGGAGGTTAGATACATGAAACAGACAGGAACAGAGCTAGTAAAAAGAGGAATGGCGGAAATGCAAAAGGGTGGCGTCATTATGGACGTAATAAATGCTGAGCAGGCGAAAATTGCTGAAGCAGCAGGAGCTGTAGCTGTTATGGCATTAGAAAGGGTCCCATCAGATATTCGTAAAGCGGGCGGTGTTGCACGGATGGCTGATCCTCGAATTGTTGAGGAGGTTATGGGGGCTGTCTCCATTCCAGTAATGGCTAAGGCACGTATAGGGCATATAGTCGAAGCAAGAATTTTAGAGGCAATGGGTGTTGATTATATCGATGAAAGTGAAGTATTAACACCTGCAGATGAAGAGTTTCATTTATTAAAAAGTGAGTACACTGTACCATTTGTTTGCGGCTGCCGCGATTTAGGAGAAGCTGCTCGGCGTATTGGTGAGGGAGCTTCAATGCTGCGAACTAAAGGTGAACCAGGAACAGGGAATATTGTAGAGGCTGTGCGTCATATTCGTAAAGTGAATGCGCAAGTTCGTAAGGTAGTTGGTATGACAGAGGATGAACTCATGACAGAGGCTAAAGTACTTGGAGCACCATTTGAATTATTAAGAGAAATTAAACGAAATGGGCGTTTACCAGTTGTAAACTTTGCAGCTGGTGGTGTCGCTACGCCTGCTGATGCTGCCTTAATGATGGAGCTCGGGGCTGACGGTGTGTTCGTTGGTTCTGGTATTTTTAAATCAGAAAACCCAGAGAAGTTTGCAAAAGCAATTGTAGAGGCTACGACACATTATAAGGATTATAAGCTTCTAGCAGAAATATCAAAAGAGCTAGGGGTTCCGATGAAAGGCATTGATATTGCACAGCTCAGTCAAAATGAGCGTATGCAAGAGCGAGGCTGGTAACATGAAACGAATTGGTGTATTAGCATTGCAAGGAGCGGTACGAGAGCATGTGCAAATGCTAGAGTTTCTAGACTGTGAGGTAGTCTTGGTCAAACAGCACAATGATTTACAGCAACTAGATGGACTTGTGCTACCTGGTGGGGAGAGTACAACAATGCGAAAATTGCTAAATCGATACGAGCTGTTGGAGCCAATTCGTACACTTGCCAAAACTGGATTACCGATGTTTGGAACATGTGCAGGTTTAATTTTATTGGCAAAAGAAGTAGTGGATGATGAGCCGCATTTAGCGATCATGAACGTTGCAGTAGCAAGAAATTCTTATGGACGACAGGTAGATAGCTTCGAAGTAGATCTCAATATACCTAAAATAGGTAAATCAATCCCTGCTGTTTTTATACGCGCGCCTCATATTGTATCAGTTGGCGAAGGTGTTGAAATTCTAGCAGAGCATGAAGGGAAAATTGTTTTAGCACAGGATGGACATTTATTAGGCTGTTCATTTCATCCTGAATTAACAAAAGATACACGTATTCTTAAATATTTTTTATCGTCTATAGTATGACTTGCAAAATCTCGTTTCGTATAGTACAGTATGGATAAAATTCAAATAACTGAACACGATGATGGGAAGTAGTAGCAGGCACGTTTTTTTTAGAGAGTCGGCGGTTGGTGAAAGCTGATAAAAACACTTGTGAATCCGTCCTGGAGTTGCGCAGTCGAAGTTAATGAAGTAGGCTGTCGCCGGCTGAAATGCCGTTATGAAATAAGTGGACTAGACTAAATGTCTAGTCAATTAGGGTGGCAACGCGGGTAGCTCTCGTCCCTTTTATGGGATGAGGGCTTTTTTGTGTTCTCCTGACTATTATTTCCTATCATTTAGAATCTACTGGAGGTATGAACGATGTTAGATATTAAACGCGTTCGCGATAATTTCGCTGAAATTAAAGAAATACTATTAACACGTAATGAGGATTTAGGAAACTTAGATGATTTTGAAGAATTAGATGCCAAACGTCGTGAATTAATTGCCAAAACGGAAGAGCTTAAAGCAGAGCGTAATAAAGTATCTGAACAAATTTCTGTGATGAAACGTAATAAAGAAAATGCGGATGAAGTAATTTCTCGCATGCGTCAGGTTGGCGATGAAATTAAGGAGCTGGATGTCCAATTAAATGACGTAGAAGACCGTTTTAAAGATATGATGATGCGTTTACCAAACATCCCGCATGAATCTGTACCAGTGGGCACAACAGAGGATGACAACGTTGTGGAATATACTTGGGGTGAGGTACCAACATTTGATTTTGATATTAAAGCACACTGGGATATTGCAACAGATTTAAAAATTGTTGATTTTGAGCGTGGAGCAAAAGTGACAGGTAGCAGATTTTTATTCTATCGTGGGCTTGGGGCTCGCTTAGAACGTGCGCTAATGACATTTATGATGGATTTACATGCAGAAAAGCATGGTTATGAAGAAATGCTGCCACCTGTAATTGTTAATCGTGATAGCTTAACTGGTACTGGACAGCTTCCTAAGTTTGAAGAGGATGTATTTAAATTAGAGGAAACTGATTATTTCATGATTCCAACGGCAGAGGTACCTGTAACAAACTTCTATCGTGATGAAATTTTATCTGTTGAATCATTGCCACAGGGCTTTGCTGCATATAGTGCATGTTTCCGTTCAGAGGCAGGCTCTGCGGGACGTGATACACGTGGTTTAATTCGCCAGCACCAATTTAACAAAGTAGAATTAGTGCGCTTTGTAAAACCGGAGGAATCATACGAACAGCTAGAGCTATTAACTGGTCATGCTGAAAAGGTACTACAATTACTTGGCTTACCTTACCGTAAACTAAAAATGTGTACGGCTGATTTAGGCTTTACGGCAGCAAAAAAATATGATTTAGAGGTTTGGATTCCAGCACAAAACATGTATCGTGAAATCTCTTCTTGCTCTAATTTCGAGGATTTCCAAGCACGTCGAGCAAATATTCGCTTCCGTCGTGAAGCAAATGCAAAACCAGAGTATGTACACACATTAAACGGCTCAGGTCTTGCTATTGGGCGTACAGTAGCCGCTATTCTAGAAAATTATCAGCAAGCTGATGGAAGCGTAGTAATTCCTGAGGTATTAAGACCTTACATGGGCGGGAAAGAAGTAATAGCTCCTAAATAAATAAAGTTTACTCTGTGCCCAGGAAGATCAGGTGCAATAGGCATTCCAGACCGTAAATGGACACCTAAAAATTTTTTCCTAAGCTATTTTAGATATACCTTCTTCCAGGTTTTCTAAAATAGCTTTTTGGCTTTATCACAAAGCTTAAATTTAGTGAAAATCAAAACGTTGTAGAGGGCTCAACCAATTTTACTGCAATGTTTATCGAAGGTAAGTGTGTTTTTTTACACTCATAATTATAAAAAAAAGGTGTCTCAATTGGGGCACCTTCTTTCATGTGAAAGTATCTTTAGAAGCCTGTCTTGCCTTTTTCTCTGCTTTTTTTCGTTCACGTAAAGCCCTGAAAAAATCAGTTAATATTTGCCCACATTCCTCGGCTAAAATACCTTCAGTTACTTCACATTCATGATTAAAGCGTGCATCATTTAACAGACGATAGAGGGAATCAACACAGCCAGCCTTTAAATCTCGTGCACCATAGACAACACGAGGCACACGAGACTGTAAAATAGCACCTGCACACATAGGGCAAGGTTCAAGCGTTACATAGAGTGTTGTATTTTCTAAACGCCAGCTACCAATTTTTTCACAAGCTTTCTGTATTACCTCCAGTTCAGCATGTGTGGTTGCATTTTGTGTTGTTTCCCGTAAATTATGGGCCCTTGCAATAATTTCCCCGTTGTAAACAAGTATAGCTCCGATAGGTACCTCTCCAAGTACAGCGGCTTTCTTTGCTTCTTCTAATGCCTGTTTCATAAATAAACGATCTGTTTCGAAAATATCCAATACTTATCTCTCCTTATAAAGTAGTGTATCTTGCTTAATTGGTAATTGCTACTTTAAATGTTGACATTCCTAAAAGTACCATTTATATTTATATATGAACACATGTTCATATATAAATATAAAAGAATGGGGATAAACTAAATGGATGAAAAATTAACAGAAACTCCAGTAAACAAAGATCAGCATTTAGACGAGGAGACACTTTTTGTTGTATCGCAAACCTTTAAGGCATTAAGTGATCCTACAAGAATTCGTATTTTAAATTTATTATGTACAGACGAACATTCAGTCAATGACATCGCAGAAATTTTAGATTTAGGCCAATCAACCGTTTCACATCAATTACGTTTTTTAAAAAATTTACGTTTAGTGAAATTTCGAAGAGAGGGAACGACCTTATACTATTCAAAGGATGACGATCACATTATGAATTTACTAAAGCAAGCGATTGAGCATGCTGCACATAATTAAAATTAATGGAGGGAAAAAACATGGGACATAATCATGATCACGGCCATGATCATACACATGGCGCTAATAAAAAGGTTTTAATCTTATCATTTATTATTATTACGGGATATATGGTCATCGAAGCAATTGGTGGTTTTTTAACAAATAGTTTGGCTCTTTTATCAGATGCAGGACATATGTTAAGTGACTCCATTTCTTTAGCAATAGCATTACTTGCATTTATGTTTGGTGAAAAAGCCGCAAGCTACAGTAAAACATATGGTTACAAACGTTTTGAAATTCTAGCAGCCGTTTTAAATGGTGTAACATTAATCTTAATAGCATTGTTTATTTTCTACGAGTCAATAGAGCGCTTTGCAAATCCGCCAGAAGTAGCAACTAAAGGTATGCTCATTATTAGTACGATAGGTCTCCTTATCAATATTTTGGTAGCTTGGATAATGATGCGAGGCAGTGACACAAAGGATAATTTAAATATGCGAGGTGCATTTTTACATGTGTTAAGTGATATGCTGGGATCTGTAGGAGCTATTGTTGCCGCTCTACTAATTATGTTTTTTGGTTGGGGCTGGGCTGATCCGCTGGCAAGTGTAATTGTCGCATTACTTGTATTAAGAAGTGGCTACTATGTAACGAAGGCTGCAGTCCATGTTTTAATGGAGGGAACTCCTTCAAACGTCGATATTCAGGAAATTATTCAAACGATGGAACAAACAAAAGGTGTTCATAGTATACATGATCTTCACATTTGGACAATAACAAGTGGAACAAATGCACTTTCCTGTCATGCAGTGGTTGATGATCAGTTGAAAATTGTGGATAGTGAGAATATCTTACGAGAAATTGAACATAATCTTGAGCATAAGGGCATTAAGCATGTAACAATTCAATTAGAGACCGCAGCACATCAGCATGATAATTCGATTTTATGCCAATTGAAAGCAGAAACGTCTCATCATGATCACCAACATTAAAAAACTTTTTACTTTACATACCCTTCGTGGGTATAGTATGATGAAAGTGAAGTAGGAGGTGTATGGAATGGAAGACACAACAAAAGAAGCTACTTGTCATACGGAGGAAGTTACATCTTGTCGAAAAAGCCATCATCCTGAACGTGTAAAAAAGGATTTAACAACTCGTTTAAATCGTATAGAGGGTCAGATTCGTGGCATTAAGGGAATGATTGAAAAAGATGTTTACTGTGATGATATTATTACGCAGTTATCTGCCACACAGTCTGCTTTGAATAGTGTAGCGAAAATATTATTGGAAGGTCATTTAAAGGGCTGTGTTGTCGATCGCTTATCTGAGGGTGATGAAGCAGTGTTGGATGAATTAGTGGTGACCATACAAAAGCTAATGAAAAAATAATATACCCCCTATTTAATATAAACAAAGAGGAGAGATATTTTATGCAAAATGTTACTTTAAATGTACAAGGAATGTCATGTGGACACTGTGTAAATGCAGTAGAAAAAAGTGTGGGAGCTATAACTGGCGTTGACCAAGTAAAAGTCAACCTAGCAGAAGGCTTAGTAAATGTTGCATTTGACGAAGCAAAGGTATCTTTAGATCAAATTAAAGAAACAATTGATGACCAAGGCTATGATGTAAAATAATATGTAGGGTGCTCTAGTAGCACTCTATTATTTTAAATGATATATACCCCCTATTGGTATAAGGAGAGGTGAAAGAAATGAGTTCAGAAGTAAAAGAGGCCAATCTGCAAATAACAGGTATGACCTGTGCAGCCTGCGCTACGCGTATAGAAAAAGGACTAAATAAATTGGATGGTGTTGAGCAAGCCACTGTTAATTTGACGCTTGAAAAATCAACGATTAAGTACGATTCATCCAAATTAAGTGAAGTAGATTTTGAAAAGAAAATTGAAGCACTTGGCTATGGCGTTGTTAAACAGAAAACTGAATTTGACATTACGGGTATGACTTGTGCAGCCTGTGCTACACGTATAGAAAAAGGATTAAATAAGCTAGCTGGTGTCTCATCTGCAAATGTAAACTTAGCACTTGAGAAGGCAACAATTGAATTTAACCCATCTGAAGTGTCCATTGCGGATATCATTGCAAAGGTTGAAAATTTAGGTTATGAGGCCCATCAAAAAGCTGAAGAACAAGAAGTTGGAGACCATCGTCAAAAGGCAATCAAACAACAGCAGCAAAAATTTATTTTATCAGCTATTCTTTCATTACCATTGCTCTGGACGATGGTTGGTCATTTTTCATTTACTTCGTTTTTATATGTACCAGAAATACTGATGAATCCATGGGTACAAATGATTTTAGCTACGCCCGTTCAATTTATAATAGGGAAACAATTTTATGTGGGTGCCTTTAAAGCCTTGCGAAATGGTAGTGCAAATATGGATGTACTAGTAGTAATGGGTACATCTGCAGCCTACTTTTATAGTGTTTATCAAGCCATTGTTACAGTAGGTTCCCATCACGGCCCTCACCTTTATTTTGAAACAAGTGCAGTGTTAATTACTTTAATTCTATTAGGAAAATTATTTGAGGCAAAAGCGAAAGGTCGCTCATCTGAGGCAATCAAAAAATTAATGGGTCTACAAGCAAAAACAGCAGTCGTTGTTCGAGATGACGTTGAGAAAGAAGTACCATTAGAAGAAGTAGTGATTGGTGACATTATTTTAGTAAAACCAGGTGAAAAAATTCCAGTTGATGGTGAAGTTGTGGAAGGAACGACCGCGGTAGATGAGTCAATGCTAACAGGGGAAAGTCTTCCTGTTGATAAAAAGCAAGGTGATGTATTATTTGGCTCAACAATTAATAAAAATGGCTTTATTAAAATGACAGCAACAAAAGTAGGTCGTGATACTGCTTTGGCGCAGATTATTAAAGTGGTTGAAGATGCTCAGGGCTCAAAGGCACCAATCCAGCGTTTAGCAGATCATATTTCCGGCATATTTGTACCAATTGTTGTTGGTATTGCGATTATTACATTTTTAGTTTGGATTCTTTGGGTACAACCGGGTGAGTTTACGCCTGCATTAGAAGTATTAATCGCAGTTCTTGTCATTGCCTGTCCATGTGCGCTAGGGTTAGCAACACCAACCTCTATTATGGCAGGCTCTGGTCGTGCAGCAGAGTTTGGGATTTTATTTAAGGGTGGCGAGCATTTAGAGCAAACGCAAAGTATCAATACGGTGGTTGTTGATAAAACAGGTACAGTAACACACGGTAAACCTGTGTTAACTGACGTTATACTAGCAGCAGATCAAGACGAAACAAACTTTTTATCGTTAATTGGTGCAGCAGAGAAACAATCAGAGCATCCATTAGCAGAAGCAATTGTTCAAGGCATTACAGATCGTGGTATTCATCTAGGAGATATTCAATTCTTTGAAGCCATACCTGGTTATGGTGTGCAAGCGACAGTATCTGGTCAAGGAGTCATAATCGGTACACGTAAATTGATGCAACAATATGGTATTCCTATCGATGATATTCTCCCGATAATGGAGCAGTTAGAGGAAAATGGTAAAACAGCAATGTTAGCTGCGATCAACGGTCAATATGCTGGGCTAGTAGCAGTAGCTGATACTGTTAAAGAAACATCTATAGAGGCAGTTCGACGTCTACAAGATATGGGCATTACAGTTATTATGATGACAGGTGATAATGAACGTACAGCCCGAGCTATCGGAGCTGAGGTTGGTGTGAATCATGTTATTGCTGAGGTTCTACCAGAAGGGAAAGCAGATGAAGTAAAAAAACTACAAGCTACAGGCAAGAAAGTGGCGATGGTAGGCGATGGCATTAATGATGCACCAGCACTTGCTACAGCAAATATTGGGATGGCAATCGGTACTGGCACTGACGTAGCTATGGAAGCAGCAGATATTACGCTGATTCGTGGGGATTTAAACAGTATTGCAGATGCCATTATTATGAGCCGTAAAACTATGCGCAACATTAAACAAAACTTATTTTGGGCATTTGCTTACAATACATTAGGTATACCAATTGCTGCAATCGGTTTACTTGCTCCTTGGGTTGCAGGCGCAGCGATGGCCTTTAGCTCAGTATCAGTTGTTTTAAACGCACTTCGCTTACAGCGTGTTAAATTATAATGAATGATAACGGTCCGCTTACTTGGTGGGCCGTTTTTGAATACATAAATGTTATGTTGATTCTGTCTTTCATTTTCGCACTATGATACAATGAAAAGCACTGATTTATATAATATCCTCAGGCGAAGAGGGAATTGATAATAGAATCCATAGAACATAAAGGAGGAGCTTCTGGTGACGGTTCCATTTGTTACGGTAGAAGGTCCGATTGGTGTTGGTAAAACCTCTTTATCAAAAGAGATTGCAACGACATTAAATTACCATCTATTAAAAGAAATAGTAGACGAAAACCCTTTTCTAAATAAGTTTTATGAAAACATTGAGGAGTGGAGCTTCCAAACTGAAATGTTTTTCTTATGTAATCGCTATAAACAATTAACAGATATTAAAAAGTTTCGCTTAGCACATCAGAAGCCTGTAGTAGCGGACTATCATATTTTTAAAAATCTTATATTTGCAAAGCGAACATTGGCATCAACGGAGTATGATAAATATGAAGAAATTTATAGAATATTAACGAAGGATATGCCTGTCCCTAATGTTGTTGTTTATTTACATGCTAGTGTTGAGACATTGATGAAGCGTATTGCAATGCGCGGACGTGAATTCGAAAAAATGATTGCACGGGATTATATGGAGCAACTTGTGGCAGATTATCATTCTTTTATTGAGCATTTTGAGATAATGCACCCTGAAATCCCAGTCATTCGATTTAATGGAGACCAACTTGACTTCGTTAAAAATACGAATGATTTAAATTATGTTTTGCAAATTATAAAGGATACGTTACAACAAAGGAGCTTGCAACAATGAATTTAAGAGAGAAATACGATATTCCGCCACAGACAGTCATTACCATTGCCGGTACTGTAGGTGTAGGAAAATCAACGATGACAAAAGCGTTAGCAAATGCGCTAAATTTTCGTACGTCATTTGAAAAAGTAGATACTAACCCATATTTAGATAAATTTTATGAGGACTTTGAAAAATGGAGCTTCCATTTGCAGGTGTATTTTTTAGCTGAACGTTTTAAGGAGCAAAAGCGTATTTTTGAATATGGTGGTGGATTTATTCAGGATCGTTCAATTTATGAAGATACAGGAATTTTTGCAAAAATGCACTATGATAAAGGAACAATGAGTCCAACAGATTACGAGACTTATAAAAATTTATTTGATGCAATGGTAATGACACCTTACTTTCCTCATCCAGATTTACTAATTTATCTCGAGGGACCAATTGAGGCGGTCATTGGGCGTATACAAGAGCGTGGCCGTGCAATGGAGCAGCAGACACCAAATGATTATTGGATTGAAATGCATGAACGTTATGAGGACTGGATCAACAACTTTAATTCATGTCCAGTTTTACGTTTAGATATAAATGATTATGATTTATTAAAAAATCCTGAAGCAATTGAATCAATTGTGGGCCGTATCAGTCATATGCTAAAACAAACAAGCCATTTACGCAAATAGGCTTTCACTAAAAATACCTAAATAAGAAAGTTGAAGAAAATAAATGATTAAAAGACGTGAGACAATATAAATAGCTATTGTATCACGTCTTTTAAGTAGGAGGGATTATTATAAAAGTAGCGGTGTATTGTGGTTCCAGTTTAGGTAAAAACCCAATTTATGCAGAAAAGGCAACCGAATTAGGTGCTATGCTGGCTCAAAATGGCCACGGAGTCGTCTATGGGGGTTCAAAAAGTGGGCTAATGGGAAAAGTGGCAGATGCCGTTTTAACCGCTGGTGGCGAGGTAATTGGTGTGATGCCAACGCATTTACAAAAGCGAGAATTAGCCCATGCCTCCTTAACAGAAATTCATTTTGTTGAGTCTATGCATGTACGTAAGGCAAAAATGGTAGAGCTTGCAGATGCCTTTATAGCATTACCAGGTGGTGGTGGCACAATGGATGAGTATTTTGAAGTCTTTACATGGGCACAAATTGGACTACATGAAAAGCCAGTAATTTTATATAATGTAAATGGTTTTTATGATGCCCTTTTACAGCATTTTAAGCAGATGCTTGAAGAAGGATTTATTCGCGCCGAACAAAAGTCATTAATTCATGTAGCTACTACATCAGAAGAAGTATTACAGTTATTAAAACATGGGTAATGATTGCCCATGTTTTTTCTGCAAAGATTAACAAGGAGCTAAAATGGAAAAAAATAAATTTTTAGTAAAAATAAATCTTTTCAAGAGGTGTAGATTATGCAGAAAATCGATACACAAGTAACAGATGATTTAGTAGTGCAGGCAATTGAACGGAATATTGCAATTATTCGTTTTGATATGGAACGTAAAGTAGCCTATGTAAATTCACTTTTTGCTCAAACATTAGGCTATAAAGTAGAAGAAATGATAGGAAAAGATCATAAAGATTTATGTTTACCAGAGTTTGTTAAAAGTACAGAGTACGAAAAATTTTGGCGGAATTTGACCTCTGGTAATAGCTATCAAGATAAAATTGAAAGATTGGATGCGAACAGAAATAGAGTTTGGCTTGAAGCAACCTATATGCCGGTCTTTGCAAATAATTCGAGAAAGGTGATTGGCGTTTCTAAAATTGCTACAAATATTACAGACCGTCAAAATGAGATTGTAAGTGTAGCTGAGACATTAAAAGGGATGTCAAAGGAACTTCATAGCCGTTCAGAGGCTGGTATTCGGAATAGTGAAGGCTTACTGAAGACTATAAGGGAAGTATCAAAAGAGTCCGCCGATAATGTAAAAAATCTCGAACAGCTTCAAAAGCAAGCCGAATCTATTAAAGGTATTGTGAAAACTATTCAAGAAATTGCTTCTCAGACAAATTTACTGGCATTAAATGCAGCAATTGAAGCAGCTAGAGCAGGAGAGTATGGTCGAGGCTTTGATGTTGTAGCAAAAGAGGTGAGAAAGCTATCTATAAGAGTTGAGCAATCTATCTCTGAAGTAAAGGATAATGTTGAGGGCATAGAACGAGAAATAGGGCAAGTCACAGAAAGTATTACACGAATAGCTGAAAAAGTTGAAAAAACAAATGGACAAATTTCAGTGACAACCAATGATTTTTCTGAAATTGCAAGTGCTGCAGAGGCGTTAGACGAGCAATCAAAGCATTTTATCGACATCGTTTAATGAAAAGTTAGGGCCAAAATGAGCTTATTCCTGATGGATGGCGCATTTTGATAAAACCAATGCGATATTGTCCTAACAATACTATATTCAAATGTTTTATTTCCATAATTTTCTGAAATATATTGAAATAGTATATGATTTTTATTTACAATAATTATGTAAGTCTTTCATATATCATAATAGGGGTGTTATGTATGACAAAGGTGGAAATAAGTTTTAAGCATTTACCTACAACAGCGGTTTCAGATGCAACTGGCGGGCACACAAATTTACGTAGTGATATTAAGCCTTTAGCAGATCATTTTAAACTAGCGGGGCGCGCGGTAACTGTGCGTTTACCAGATGGTGAAAATGGTGCAGTGTTAGAAGCTATCCGAGCTGCTAATGAAGGTGATATTTTGGTAATTGATGCGAAAGGCAATACGAATCGAGCTGTTGCTGGAGATTTTGTGATTTCTTTAGCAAAGGGCATAGGTGTACAAGGGTTTGTTGTGGATGGCGTTATTCGAGATATTGCAGCCATTCGAGAGCTAGACTTCCCTGTATTCTCCTTAGGGACAACGGTAGCTGCTGGTAATAAAAATGGTGGTGGTAAAGTTAATATTCCCATCTCTATAGGAGGCGTTACTGTCCATCCTGGTGATTATATTATTGGGGATGTGGATGGTGTAGTTGTAGTGCCACAGGAGGATGCCGAACGGATTGTAATGGCAGCGGAGGCAAAACTGGAAAAAGATGAAGGACGTGCACAAGAGGCACATGTAAATGGTAAGGAATCAATCCTTGCTTATTTAGATAAAGTTTTAACTGAAAGAAGTTAAAGCTTCCGGACGCGTAATTGATCAAATTAAAAAAATCCTCACGATGCCATCCATACATCGTGAGGATTTTTTTAACTTTTTACGCTAAGTTTTCGTTATCTTTAAAGTAATTTTTCATTTTCTCTGTATCGAAACGGCCTTCCCATTTTGCCATTACTAATGACGCTAATGAGTTACCAATAACGTTAACAACTGTACGTCCCATATCAAGGATACGGTCAATACCTGCGATAAATGCTAAACCTTCAAGTGGAATACCAACAGTACCTAATGTTGCTAAAAGTACTACGAACGACACCCCTGGAACACCCGCGATTCCTTTAGATGTAACCATTAAAACAAGCATTAACGTAATTTGCTCTCCAATGCTTAGATGAATACCATACATTTGAGCAATAAATAATGCTGCAATCGCCTGATACAGTGTAGAACCATCTAAGTTAAAGGAATAACCGGTTGGAATAACAAAAGAAACGATATCCTTTGGAGCACCTAATTTCTCCATTTTCATCATAATTCGTGGTAGAACAGCTTCAGAACTTGCAGTTGAGAACGCTAAAATTAGCTCATCTTTTAATACTTTAATTAAGTAGAAGATGTTGATACCTGCAAATTTTGCCACAAGTCCAAGAACGACAAAGATAAAGAATAGCATAGTTGCATAAACAAGTATGGCAAGTTTACCTAGTGGTATTAATGAAGCGAATCCATATTTGGAAACGGTTACACCAATTAAACCAAATACCCCAAATGGCGCAAATTTCATTACAAGGTTTGTTACCCAGAACATAGTATCTGCTACCCCTTGGAAGAAGTCTAAAACTGGTTTACCTCGTTCGCCAATAGCAGCAACCCCTAATCCAAAAATTACAGAGAAAAAGATAATAGCAAGCATATTACCTTCAGCCATAGACTGAATGATATTTGTTGGTACTATACCCACTATAATATCAAATGGTCCCTCATGCTGTACTTGTTCTGTAGTTGAAACATATTTGGAAATGTCCCCCTGAGAAAGCTCGTTCATGTTTAGACCAGCGCCTGGTTGGAACAAGTTTGCGGAAAGTAAACCAACTATAATAGCTACAGTTGTAATAATTTCAAAGTAAATAATTGATTTCCCGCCTAATCGTCCAAGCTGTTTCATGTCTCCAGTTCCAGCAACACCAACGATTAAAGTTGAAATAATAATTGGTACAACAATCATCTTAATTAGATGTAAAAAGATATCCCCTAAAGGTTGTAAATATGTTTCAATTTTGGGGTTTCCATAAAAGATACCCCCAACAATAATCCCTAAAATCAAACCAATTAAAATTTGAGCGGCTAAACTGATTTTAAATTTCTTTTTCAAACCCTTTGTACCCCCTAATATTAAATTTTTAGGACTAGCCTTACTTTAATAATACGGAGGACTTATGGAATCCGACAAAATCCGAGAAAATTAATTTACTTTTGTTAAAATGTCTGAATATAGTACCTGAATAAACTTCTTAATATTTACCTTTGCTTTACGATTTTCATGATCTTCTATCTGCGTCATAAGCTGACGAATTTCCTTAAAATCAAAGTATCGAGGCGCATAATATTCAAATTCAGAGTTTGTATAATCAACGACACCTAAATTAGCAAGGTTAATCATGGCAGCTAATATTGTACGACGTACACGCTGTTCGATTGCTTTACTTTCTTTCAAGATTTCATCAGGTGTGGTCTTTGTAACCGCTGCAATTTCCTCATAAAGCTCTTTTAATGGAGGTAGGGGGGCTATCTTGTGTTGATGAGCAAGCAAGGTTTCAATGATAGCTATAATATCCTCACTGCCAATTTCACCCACAATGCCCATATCGTTTAAGATTGATTGAATATGATCACGTGATGTGGCTTTCTGATTTATTTGCTCACTCAAATCAATATTTGTCAGTGATTGACGAATGACCAATAGGGAATTTTTTAGGCGAAATTGTTCTGTTGTTTTTCGTAAAACATTCTCAACCTCAATACGATTTATAGGTTTATGAATAAAGAACTCAATTCCTTGTTCATATGCCTCACCAACCATTTCCTTATTGACTACCTGAGAAATCATGATAAACTGTCCCTCAAAACGATTTTGAGTTAGATGTTCAACTGTTGCAATTCCATCAAGCTTTGGCATCAGTAAATCGATTAGTACAAACTCTGGCTGTGTCATTAAAATTTGTGGGATAGCATCCTCCCCATTACGAGCTTCGCCAATAACAGTACCTAGCCCGCTATCTTCAATAATAGTTTTTAACATGACCCGACTTGCACGATCATCATCTACAATAAAATACCTCATTTAAGTCTCTCCCGTTTGAATAGTTTGTGTAGGAACAGTAATTTTAAACATTGTGTTTTGATTGTTTGATTCAACGGTTATGAAGCCATTTAATTTATTTACTAATTCAGCAACATGCGAAAGTCCAATACCGGTTGCGGCGACACCTTCCATATTGTATTTAGTGGTATATCCAGGCTCAAAAATAATAGTGGTATCACCTTGTGATATGCCTTTTCCATTATCACAAACTGTGATTACAATATCGCCCAGTTGTTGTTTAATGGCAATAGAAATAACACCTTGATCTTCAATAGCTTCAATAGCATTTGCTGTTAGATTGTTTAAAAGTGCTAGTAATGCAATATGTTCTTTTGTTTGAAAGTCCATATCTATACTTACTTTAAAGTGAATTTCCTTTCCCAATAGTTCGCTGTACTTTCTGTTACCATCCTCGATATAATGTAATAATTCTGACATTCTAAAGGGGCCAAAGCTCTTTTCCCCTACAATTTTAGAAATTCCTGCATAGATACGTTGTGAATCCTTTTTTACTTCATGAATTTCCTGGGCAATATGCAAGGCCTGTAAGCTTTCAGTCCGATAGCCTTGCGATTTTAGCTGTCGATATAAATCAAACCCACTAGCTGTGATTGTTTCTATATGATTCATCGATTTTTTTAAATAGAGCGTTTCAACATAAAGATCTGATCCAATAGTAAGCATTTCCTGCACACGTTTTTTTTGTTCAGCAATTAAAATGGAGCTATAAACACCTACTACAAAGAAACTACGTAATAAAGCAACAGCTAACAATATAAGTAAATCATGAACGAGTAAAAAAGTATAAGAATTAACAAGAAAACGAAATAATTGTTCAGCTAAATTACTTATTACTTCACTAAATGCAACTAATAATCCAAGCATTAGCGGTTTTTCTCGATAGCGATGGATATTTAAAATTTGTAGACATAATGCAAAAAGTATATAAAATGCTGCTGCTGGTAAATGTAAAAAGATGCTATCTATTAATGATACATCAGGTGTCGTAGAAGTTATAATGACTCTAAAAGCTGTTGTCACAATGCTGGTTATAATACCAGCTAATATAAAAGGCGTTGGTCTAAGAAGCGTACATAGAAAGAAAACAATAGTCCCTAATCCAAAGCGAAAAGTTGTATTAGCAAATGGCATTATTTTAATCTCACTACCAATAGCAGTGAATATAGCAATTAAAAAAATCCAAGTGAGGGAAGCACGAGAAATTAAATGTTTTGAATGCATAAAAATCCTCCCTTATTAATGAATTTATCTTCATTCAGCAAATGTTTTTTGTATCGAGAGCAAAGCGGCAGCTACAATTACGCCAAGGCGAAATTGATTTTCTTCTTAACAATAAAAAAATACCACAACCTTTGTGGAAGTGGTATCTGTATGTATTATGTCAAATTTTTAGGCAAAAAAAAAACGGCTACAGATGTAGTCGGAATTTAAAAACTGGAGGAGGTAGAGGGATTCGAACCCCCGCGCGGTGTTACCCGCCTGTCGGTTTTCAAGACCGATCCCTTCAGCCAGACTTGGGTATACCTCCATATTAACCTGATGTCTTATCGACAAAAATTAATTTATCATGTTTTGTATTCCACGTCAACTGATTTTTGAAATTTTTATAATGACATTGTTGAAAAATGTTTCCACATAAATATTATGTGCATTAAGTTGCAATTTATGAAAACAGTCAGTATACTAGTTATTGCCGTGCTAGGTGGGAAGGTAGCGGTGTCCTGTAACTCGCAATCCGCTCTAGCGAGACTGAATTCCTTTTTTGAGGCTGTCCGTATTGTTTGGTCTGCCTTTTGCACGTAGTGTTGACGATTGGGTCCTGCGCAATGGATACCCATGAACCATGTCAGGTCCGGAAGGAAGCAGCATTAAGTGGTCTTATTCATGTGCCGCGGGGTTGCCTAATCTGAGCTAACGACAAGAGTAACGCTTATGTGCGGCTGTCAAAGAAAGGTGCACGGCATTAAATTGCCAATTCAAACGCATCCGTCTACATTAGGCGGGATGCGTTTTTTTTATATTTTAACAGGTGAGAAAACTTTGTATGATCTTATTATAGAAACTAAATGAATCTAAGACACAGTGTATTGCTTCAATTTTTTTGAATTGATAACACTATTATTAGACAAATGTTATAATAGAACTATTCTATAATTAATGAAGAAAAGGAGAGGAAATCATTGACGTATCAAGCATTTTATCGTGTGTATCGACCGCAATCATTTCGAGAAATGTCTGGTCAAGCACATGTCAAAAGAACGCTACAAAATGCTCTCCTAGCAAACAAAACCACACATGCCTATTTGTTTTCTGGCCCAAGAGGAACGGGGAAAACAAGTACAGCTAAGATTTTTGCAAAAGCTTTGAATTGTGAGCGAGCACCATCGAACGAGCCGTGTAACGAATGTGCCACTTGTTTAAGCATTACAGATGGATCGCACCCTGATGTGATTGAATTTGATGCAGCATCTAATTCTAGAGTTGAAGAAATACGTGATATTATCGAGAAAGTTCGCTTTGCTCCAGCTAGTAGTAGATATAAAGTGTATATTATCGATGAAGTGCATATGCTTTCTACAAGTGCCTTCAATGCACTTTTAAAAACATTAGAAGAACCACCTCCACATGCTGTTTTTATTTTGGCGACAACAGAGCCTCATAAATTGCCTGCAACCATTATCTCACGTTGCCAACGGTTTGATTTCAAACGACTTTCAACTAATGATATTATCGAACGCATGAAGGTTGTATTAGAGGACATTGAGCTACCGTATGAGGAACAAGGTTTGAAGGTAATTGCACAATCTGCTGCTGGCGGTATGCGTGATGCATTGAGTTTATTAGATCAGGTTGTCTCTTTTAGTGGAGAGAAGCTAAAGCTTGAGGATACACTACTTGTAACAGGTTCGATTAGTCAGGAAGTTTTTTATGACTTAGCAGAAGCCTTAAAAGTAAAAGATGTTGCTCAAATGCTTGCATTATTAGAACAGCTTATCGCAGATGGCAAGGATCCACTTCGTCTTTCAGAGGACTTGATTACATTTTTCCGTGACTTATTATTGCTACAAACAAGTGATGAATTGACCGAACTATTAGAGCTAGTTTCGCCGGAAGAACGTGTATTTACATTAGCACATGATTTTGCACCAGACTTGCTATACGGCTACATAGATATTTTAGCGAAAACACAGCAAGAAATGCGATTCTCTCACCATACAAAAATCTATTTAGAAACAGCATTACTTAAAATGGTACAGTTTTCGGGTGGACTAGTTAGTCAAACAACTTCTACAGTTGAAGCAGCATTGAGCCCAGAGCTGGCTCAAAAAATAGTTGCACTTGAGCAAACGGTACAACAATTGTCAGCACAGCTACAGGCTGGAGCTCCTGTGCAGCAGATGCAAGCACCTAAAGAACAACGACCACGAGCTAAAAGTCCAAATGGCTATAAAGCACCAACAGGACGGATTCAAGAGGTGCTAAAGGATGCAACAAAACAGGATGTTCATCGGATTAAATCAGTTTGGGCCCAAGCGTTAAACCAAATGCAAAAGTCACAATCTGCTCTTTTAGCAGAAGCTGAACCTGTAGCAGCATCTTCAAGTGCTTTTGTGTTAAAATTCAAGTATGATATTCATTGTCAAATGGTTGCTGATAACCAATCTCTAAAAGCTCAATTCACACAATTAATTGCAGGGCAAACTGGTACAATGTATGAAATGCTTTGTACCCCTGAAGAAACGTGGTTAAAATTACGTGAAGAGTTTATTCGTGATCATGGTTTGCATCAGCAGAAAAAATCTCAAACAGTGTCCGAGCAGGAGATGGAATTATTAGAGCCACCACCGGCAGAAATGCCTGATGAGCCGTTTATCGATGATGCTCAGCCACTTGCCTCACAAGATCCACTTGTGACAGAGGCGGAAAAGTTGTTTGGTAAAGATTTTATAGAAATTGTGGAAGATTAATCATTTAGGAGGAATATGTTTATGCGTGGAATGGGAAATATGCAAGGTATGATGAAAAAAATGCAAAAAATGCAAAAGGAAATGATGGAAGCGCAAGAAGCCTTAAATGCAGAGCAATTTGAAGGTGTTGCTGGCGGTGGTATGGTTAAAGTAATTGTTACTGGCCAACGTGAAGTTGTAGAAGTGAATCTTGATTCCTCAGTAGTAGACCCTGATGATATCGAAATGCTTCAAGATTTAATCGTTGTTGCTACAAATGAAGCACTAAAAAAAGTAGACGAGAAAACAAATGCAACAATGGGGAAATTCACTCAAGGCATGAACCTTCCATTCTAGGAGGTAAATAAATGTACTACCCAGAACCAATATCGAAACTAATAGATAGTTTTATGAAACTGCCAGGTATCGGGCCGAAAACCGCGGCTCGTCTGGCGTTTTTTGTGTTAACAATGAAAGAAGATGATGTTTTATCCTTTTCTAAGGCACTTATTGATGCTAAACGAAATTTAAGTTATTGCTCCGTATGTGGCAACATAACTGATATTGATCCCTGTCATATTTGTACAGATAAGCAACGGGATCATTCGATTATCTGTGTTGTACAAGATACAAAAGATGTTATAGCGATGGAAAAAATGCGTGACTACAACGGGATGTATCATGTATTACAAGGAGCTATATCACCAATGGATGGTATTGGTCCAGAGGATATTAATGTTGCCTCATTGTTAGTTCGTTTGCAGGATGAAACAGTTCAAGAGTTAATTTTAGCTACGAACTCCACGATTGAGGGCGAGGCAACGGCCATGTATATTTCCCGTCTAGTAAAACCCTCTGGTATTCGAACAACACGTATTGCCCATGGGCTACCAGTAGGTGGAGATTTAGAATATGCAGATGAAGTTACGTTATCGAAGGCAATGGAAGGCCGCCGAGAATTATGAGTGAGGGATTAATATGTTCTTCCGAAGTAAAAGAAAGTTAAAAAAAGAATTCGATGACAAGCTTGTGAGTCTAATAAAAGAAACCAAAGAAGATCTACAACAGGCTAAATTAATTGAAGATTTATTAGATGATTATGATTTAGATTTAATTGCTCAACGAAAAGCAGCAGAGAGCATTCATTTCTATTTATTTAAAGAAGCTAGAATACGAAAAGTATTAATTAAATAACAGACTTTTAAACTCATAGAAGCAAAACAGGAAACATAAACTTTCATAATTATATCATTCAAAGGGGGAAACCTGATGTCGTGGTTAGTAATTATGAGTATTGGTGTGCCTGTAGTGCTTCTTTTTCTTTATGTAATAATTAGACATGCTAAAATGGGTAAAATTTTAGAAGGAATGTCCGTTTTTTGGTTTAGATTTGCTTTTGCTTTTCTTCTATTATTTGTTATTCATATGAGTCTAGGGTATGTAGGCTATAATATACCTATCAATCTTTTTTCAGTCTTAACTATTGCTATACTAGGTATACCAGGCGTGTTTGGAATAACAGCTTTAATATTTTTTTTATAAATAGCTTGCATAATGAAAATATTATGGTATAGTAATAGAAGTCGCTAAGATAACTGTTTAAAAACAAAGAAATTTAAATATAAAATTAATTGTTGACAAATGGTTGTGAGTGCGATATGATATAAGAGTTGCTGTTGAGAAACGGTAACGAAATGAACCTTGAAAACTGAACAAGCAAAACGTAATCAATATAGTTTTTAGTAGCTAGCATTCGCTAGTGAACAAAACAAAA